>JAGRAL010000289.1 GCA_020434605.1 Bdellovibrionales bacterium | reverse complement strand
TTAAGAAAAAAAGTCTTACGCCTTAAAGGATTTAACAAATGATTTTAGTAAGTGAACTGCAATCTAAATTTACAGATTTAATCACATCTATCTCAGGAGATGTAAAAAAGAATTTTTCTGAAGTGGCCTCATTTGATAAAGCCCAAAGCGATTCTCTTATTTTTATACACAATGAAAAGGCTCTAGCATCAGCTACCACATCGAAGGCCAGCATCATTGTTATATCTGATAAACTAAAAGAGAAAATTAATATCGATGCTAACAAAGTGTATATTTTTGCAAAAAAGTCTGATGTCCTAATCTCACAAATTTTACAGACATATTTTAACATCCCAGCAAACTCTAGCATCAGAGGGGGCGTGCATACTTCAGTCGTTCTCGGTGATAATGTCAGTATTGACCCCTCTGCGCAGATTGGACCCAATGTCGTTATTCAAAATAATGTTACCATTAAAAAAGGTGTTAGCATTGGCCCCAACACATATATAGCAAGTAACACCCTTATTGGTGAAAACTCTCACATCGATGCCAACAACTATATCGGGCCAAACACGATCATCAAATCACACGTTCGAGTGCTTTCACAAAACACCCTTGGCTCTGAACCCTACTGCTATGATGCAAAAGGCGCCCTCCTGTCAGCAAAGGCCGGAGTAACATTAGAGGACCGAGTAGAAATCGGTGTTGGTAATGTTATCGAGAGAGGTCTGACAAATCAGACTGTCATACAAACTGGCGCAAAGCTTGATAATCGAATTTTCATTGGCAGCGAATCAAGTATAGGGCCTCATAGCTTTTTAACTGCTGGTCTTCGCATTTCACACAACGTAACAACCGGTCACCATTTTGTATGTGGAGGAGGAACACACATTGAACCCAATACAAAAATTTGTGATATGGTTCAAGTCGCTGGTATTAGCTGTGTTACCAAAGACATTACAAAACCTGGGGCCTACGGCGGATTTCCTTTACAGCCAATGAGAGATTATTTAAGAACCAGCATGGCAATGACAAAAATACCAGAATTAAGAAGAGATATCGCAAAGCTGCTAAATGAAAATGAAGCCTAAGTTTTTTTTACTATCAGCACTTCTTTTATCCTTGTTACTGCTTTCTCTCATCGTTGGTAGCACAGACTTTTCATCTCTATTAAAATCTGAAAATTTTTCTCTTATCTTTTATCAAATACGATTGCCACGAACCCTATCTATTTGTTTTGTAGGAATGGCTCTTGGAATGTCAGGCTTTGTGTTGCAAAGTATTTTGCAAAACCCTCTAGCCGAACCTTACACCCTTGGGATTTCAGGAGGAGCCTCTGTAGGTGTTTCTATTGCCATATTATTTTCAATATACCCGCTTTGGCTTAGTTTACCTATTTTTTCAGGCCTTGCGTGCGTACTTGTAACTGTTTTTATTTTTTTATTAGCTAGGCGTCTTGGTGGGTGGGACCAACGAAGTTTAATTTTAGCTGGAGTCGTTATCTCTTATTTTTGCAATTCAATTAGCTATGTTAGTGTAAGCGCACTTTCCCCTAGCGATATTGGCCTTGCTGTTAGATGGTTGATGGGACGTTTTGGAGAGGATCGTGATTCATGGTGGCCGTTTTTAGCGTTGGCCTTTATGACTTCTTATGTTTACCTTTATCTGAAATCCAAAGACCTTGAGTACTACCACCTTGGAGAAAAACTTTCGATTAGCTTTAGTGCAAAAAACAAAGTCAGGGTCATTGCTATTTTATTAATATCAGTGCTTACAGCAATTACCGTTAGTATTGCAGGTGTCGTTGCTTTCGTAGGTTTAATGGCGCCGCATATTTGCTTATATATTTTTAAAACCGTACGCTACAAACACATGCTTCCCCTATCCTCTATCATGGGCGCCATACTACTTTTAAGTTCTGATTTACTAGCCAGAGTTTTGTTTCCGCTTTCTGATCTTCCCGCCGGCGGAATCATTGCTATTTTAGGCACACCATTTTTGTTATACCTGCTTGTAAGGAGATCCAATGATTCGATTAGAAGCATGTAGTTTTTCTTACGGCGATCAAAGCATATTTAAAAATGTAAACTTAAGTTTACAAGCAGGAAAGTATTTTGTCATAGGCCAAAATGGTTTAGGAAAGACCACCTTTCTACACATTCTGGGCGGGTGGAAAAAGGTTAGCGGTATATCTGGTGATATCGGTAGTGTTTCTTTTTTGCCAACTCAATATCAGGTCAACCCTCACTTAAAAATAATCGATCTTGTTGAAATTTATGGTTTAGATTGGAAGATTTTTTCGGCGAGTAAAATTTTTATTTCTTTTAAACTGTCACACTTTGCTATGAATGCTGTCATAAGTGAGCTTTCAAGTGGTGAACTGCAAAGACTACTCTTATCTTTAGTCTTATCTCAAAAAAATGATACATTAATATTAGATGAACCTTTTAATCATTTAGATTGGTGGGCAAAGAAGCAACTTATCAATCATTTAAAAAATACAAACTATAAATACATGCTAATTACTACTCATGACTTTCAAATACCCCTTCAGTTTGAAGATGCAAATTTTTTACTGATTGATAAAAAAAGCATACACGACTTAGGTCTGTGTAGAGAGGCACTGATTTCTGAAAAGTTTCAAAATTCTTTTCATTTTCAAACGCAAATCATTGATAATCCTATTGATAGATCTTCAATCCTAGCAATAGCAGAGAAACATGAGTAACGATAACACGAAATCTTCTTTAGCATTCTTTCTTTCGATTTTAATTCACACCTTATTAGCCGTAGCTGTTGTGTATACCGGCTTAGACATGACTCTTCCCGAGGGTACCGTAACCTCTACAGAAGTTGTCTACACAGAGGCACCTATTCCACAAGGTTCGCAAACAGAAGATACGGCACAAATTGCAGATCATGTGGCAGAAACAAAACCTGCTCCACCACCACCAGCTCCGGCACCAAAGCCAGTTGTTTTACCACCGGCAAAAGTAGCTGATACAGAAAGTGAATCAGACATTGTTGCCCCTGAAGAACCGCAGGAAATAGAACCCGAGGTAGTTGAGCCTGCTGATCCAGAAATTTCAGAAGAAAACTTAAACCCACCTGCTGATACTAATGCGGCCAACGAAGAGAAAGAACAGCCTCTGGCTGATGAATCGATAAATCAGGAAGCGCAAGAAGAAAACCCGGTGGATGGGCAAAGCGCGAACAACGAGGCCGCATATGGTACATCGACAGGAGTACAATCTGATTCGAATTTAAGTCCTGTGCCAGGAAACAAAAATCCTGATTACCCAATGTGGGCAAGGCTTCGTCGTCAAGAGGGAGTAACAGTAGTGCAGTTTGAAGTTTTAGAAGATGGTAGTGTTGCTAACACGCGAGTTACACAATCTTCTGGCTTTGAAGCTCTAGATGCTTCGGCAGTTAAAGCTCACGAAAAATGGAGATATCGCCCAGGTAAAACTGGAACATTTACGAAAAGCTATAACTTTAAGTTAACTGGCCAAGCGGAAGAAATTCCTAGCCAGCTTAGACGCGGAAAATAGTATTATTTATCTTGAAAAAGAGCTTTGGCAGACTTTGTAGTGCCTTCAGTTCTGCTAGCAGCTTTGCGTTTTGTGCCAGCTTTAGCTTTTTTTCTTCTACGAATAGTTTCTAACTTCTTTGTTTTAGAGGTCATATTAACTCCTTAAGGAAGGTATTAACTATTAAAAAAAGACCCCAAAGTCAATATTATGAATTACAGATTCTTTAGACCCATTTTGGTAGGAATAGGCCAGGGATAATCTAGGGCCATTCCAGACAAAACCGGTTGTAAAAAACTCCTCATTGGTCGTCGCTAAACTTGAAAATCCAAACAATAAGTCGACATACCCAAACGGCAGAGCCACACCGCCCATTACATCCATTCCGCTGTTTTCGCTGTTAAGCTCTTGGTAGGCAAGGTCAAATGAGACCTTCATAAATGGCTCCCAAATATAGTGAGTCCCTAAGGCGTATTTTCTTGGGGCTCTCTCGTCTCCTGACTCTAAAACATTATAAGTTACAAACGCTAGTCCCAGTTCTTTAATCGGAACAAATGTGATCCCCAAGTTGATATCATGGTCCGCACCACTATCACCCGGCTCACTCCACTCTTGTCTCTTAAGAGTAATTCCAAAAGACAGTTGGTCATACTCTCTTCTTCCCAGTGAAAACTCATAATTTTTAGTCTTAACAGTACCGGCAGAGGTTTTTACGCTCACATCTGTGTAAGTAATTGCCCCGGGAAATAAATCACTCGTTGTGGTATCCAAACCCATAACGCCAATTTTACGTTCATCTTGTCCTCTGATCTCGCCATCTTCTAAAAATCCGTAGATATGATTCTGGCTCATGTATCCGAGTTGCGCAGGATTCATGTACGCAGCTTCGAGAGCACCCAAGACAGCTCTTCCCGCTCCACCCATGCCGGAAGCGTAAGGGCCAGTATAGGTTTGCCCAAATGCATTTTTTACTACACAAAGGCTCACAATCAAATACAATGGTAACCATATGAAGTACTTATTGTTTGTCATAACTTATTGTTTTTACGTGTTTATCTCACAAAATCAAGCCTTTAGTTTAGAGCTACCGACCAGCGGTAATTTTGAAACCGTTAAGTCTGGAGACACCTTAATTTCAGTATTACGTCAGAATGCTTGGACTAAATCTGATATTTCAAGTGTTTTGCAACACAAAGAGGCAGTGGATTTCGTTCTATATCCTGGCGCAGAGTACTACATCAGCAGAAAAAGCCCGGTAGCAAGCTTGATTGTTTTTTTTGAAACTGAATCTGACAACGCTCTCATTTTTGAGAAAACCGCACATGAAGCAAAGATTTCTTACGACGAATTAAAGTACACAAAAAAAGCAGTAAGCGTAAGTGGCAAAGTTGTTGGTTCTTTACAGGCCAGCATTATGGAGAAAGTTCCAAGCACTGCAATCGCTCAGCGCTTTATGAATGCGTATGTCTTAGATTATAATCTAAGAAAATCTTTACAGCGTAATTCACCTTACTCACTTACCTTTGAGAAAAAATATTTAGGTAAACGCTTTATTAAATATGGTGAGGTTTTACAAGCAAGCCTTGAAATTAACGGAAGCGAAATCAAAAGAGACTTTGTAACTTTTAAAAATGGTGGCGCTTTTATTGACCCAATGGGGACTAGCAAAAAACCTTTTTATGCACCGGTGGAGTACTTAAATATATCAAGCCTGTTTCAACCAAGAAGAAGGCATCCTATTACAAAAAGAGTCATTCCGCATATGGGTATTGACTTCGAATTAGCTATTGGCTCTCCAGTATTTTCTGTCGCTGGCGGCAAAGTACTAAGAACCGGTAGAAATAGGGCCGCTGGGAACTACGTAGTGATTAAACATTTAAATGGTCTTGAAAGTTTTTATAATCACTTATCCGAAACCAATGTTTCACCTGGCCAATATGTAGAACCAGGCGAACACATAGCTGCCGTTGGCTGCACAGGTTACTGCACTAAGGCTCATTTGCACTTAGCTGTAAAAAGTAATGGCAGATTTATAGATCCCTCAAAGTATGTAAAACCCTATCCATACCATAAGCGTAATAAGATAGAGACATACCGTGTGTCGGCTACCAAGAAATACGAAGTTCGTTAATATAATATTTGAAAATTAGAATCCGGTTTTGCTGCAAACGCTTAAGTAGTTTGCGCAAAGCTTGTTAGAGCCACCCGCATCGCTACATGTACCGTTTGCTATGTTGCTGACGTTATACTCTATAGGGACGGATGGGTTTAGAGACTCCGTATAGCAACCCGTTAAACTATCATGCTTTACACAGTTACCATATTTTCTCCAACCGGAGCCAAGTAATTTAAACAGCTTTGAGAGTTCTGGCGTAGACTGATCTATCACTACCCCGCTACCACCACCACAAAAACTTGTGCTATCACCAGCACGTACAATCGTGTACTCTGTGCATGACCAACTTACATTAGGTCTTAATTGATTTGTAGATGAGTCGTATTCTTTTACAAAGCTGATTGTCTTTTCAGTCGCATTAACACCCTTGTCCGCTAGATAAATCTTATATTTATTTCCATAAATTAAACTGGTGTCTTTACTTTCACCAAAAGTAATTGGCCCCACTGAGTTTTCAGGCCTATCAATCTGAATGTAATCTAATGTCAGAGTAACGTGACTCCCCAGAGCATCAATCTCATAAAATTCATCCGTACCTGCAATATCAACATTTCTAAAATCTAACTTAGAAGAAAGATAACTACCGCTAGATAAATTTACGGGAGTGTCAAAGTTTGTTAGGTCTTCTATCAGATAGGAATCTTTTAAATCAGTGTGCAGAAAGTTGTTACTATTGCGATTATCATTTACTAACACATCACCAGGATACTTCAGGCTCAGTTGCATTTGTAGACCCACCGGTTTGGTGGACTCTGTTAAATACTTTCTTCTGTTTTCGTACACATTACCACTTTTTGAATTTACAAATGTATCAAATGCCAACGATCTTTTGGCCCCGCTAGTAATCGCGCTATTGGCAATTGCTTTATAAGAAAAATATGCATTTCCATTATTAGTGCTGTTGTTATAGCAGGACATTCTTGCGATTGTATCGATGTCGGCATCGATCGGAAATGGTATGCCATCTGAAGTTTTCTTCTTTGCTCCGCTTAAATCGCCCAACTCCTGGCTGCAGTTTTGATAAGAAATGATCGTAAAAACACCAATAACTGCTAATAAGTAGGTCGTCTTTTTCATATATATTTTATCGGCGTCCTTTGCGTATTACTTTAGTACGTATCATTCTTACCAAAATCTCAATTTGAGACAGTGGAGAGGCCCTGTATTGGACCTGGTAGAATATTTTAATCAATCACACAGCGCCAGAAGTCGTATTTTTTGCTGACCATTTCTAAAAGCTTAACTATTATAGCCATGATGAAATCCATTAAAAAAGCCATAATTCCGGTCGCTGGCCTTGGCACTCGATTTTTACCTGCTACTAAAACAGTTCCTAAGGAGCTGCTGCCTATCGTTGATAAACCAACCATTATGTATATCGTTGAAGAAGCTATTGAAGCTGGAATCGAAGACATTATCTTTATCGCTGGTCGAAACAAAGAGGCCATTGAGGATTTTTTTGATGTAAGTTTTGAGCTAGAAAAAGTTTTAGAAAAAGACAATCGAACAGATCTTTTGCAAGATTTAGTAGCGATTAGAAATAAAGCTAACTTTATTAGTATCCGCCAAAAAGAACCTCTGGGACTAGGGCACGCTGTTTTTTGTGCAAAGCCCGTAATTGGCAACGATCCATTTGCAGTTCTTTTGGGGGATGAGCTTAGTGCTGGCTCTATAAAAACAACGCAAGAATTAGTATCGCTATACGAGAAAGAGCTTTGCTCTTGTGTGGCTATCATGGAAGTAGAAAAAGAAAGTGTTAGTAAGTATGGTATCATCGATGGCGTACAAGTTAATAAGAACACTTACGAGATCAAACGCTTAGTTGAAAAACCAAGCCAAGAAGATGCACCAAGTAGATATGCAATGCCTGGGCGTTATGTATTTACCGCTGGCCTACTTGATGAACTACAAGATCTACCCCCGGGAAGAAACAGAGAAATACAACTAACAGATGCCATGGATATGCTAGCAAAAAAAGAGAGGATGCTGGGGTATATTTCTGCTGCCACTAGATACGATGCTGGTGATAAGCTAGGATATCTTGTTGCTAATATTGAGATGGGTCTTAATCATCCTCAAATTGGAAGTGCTTTAAAACAATATATTAAGCAGCTCAAAGGAAATTTATGATAAAGGTATTATTACTTTTTTTAGGACTTGGATTTTCATACATTCCACACAGTCACTTTATTCTTAAAAAGTCCTCTGATACACATGGAAAAGGGATTTATCAGGTTTTACAAGAAGTTATCTTTCAAACTGCCGATGACCGTGCCGTCATTCAAGAAACGTGGTGGGTAACTAGCGGCAATCATATGTACCTTGAGGCAAAGGGACCACAAACTAGCTACACCAGTCTATACGAAGAGCAGACAAAGTATTCTGTGCAACCACAAAGCAAAGTTGGAGCCAGTAAAATTCCTGGGGATTTTTTTGAGGGCTTTTTTCACTACAGAAATGTAAACGAATTTGCGCGAGCGATTCTTCGTGCCGGTATTACTTCTAGCGAAATTTTAAGTCCGCAAAGAAGGTATAGCCAGTTAAAAGACATCGACCACAAAGCACAAAACTTTTTGCGTCTCGCAAGAACTAACGGCACCATCGCCTATGCTTTTGGCCACCCTGTAAGTGGTGATTCAAGCAATACCCCTTCTTTGTGGGTTGAACAGGATACCTTTAGAGTGCGCCGCATACGTTTTAAATCGGGCAACGAGGTTTTAGCAGATGATTATGAGCAGTACTCTCATGGCCTAGAGTTTCCTCGCAGCAGAGTCATTAACACACAAAACATGAAAATTACTATCCGTACTCTTAGCATTAACTCGGTTAAGCCAACAAAATCTTTTAAAGAAATGTTAAGCCTAAGAGCAAAACAAGATGTGGCCGGCAATACTTTTTTAAACACAAGCCTGGGCGAAAACATCAAAAAGTTTTATCACGATTTTAGATGAAAACATATTGGCTAGTTGCTGTTAATGCCCCTATACCACAAACCCTAACGTATTCCTCTGAGCTTGAATTAAGGCTTGGCTCTCACGTTGTGGTGCAGTTGGGTAAATCCAACCGAAATGTATCCGCGGTTGTTATTGCTCAAACTGAAAAGCCAGATTACGAAACCAAAGATATTTTATCAAAGCAAGAACACCCTGACCTATCAGAAACATTTTTATCTTGGTTACAGTGGGTTTCTGAATATTATAAACACCCTATTGGCCAAGTAATGAGCCTAGCCTTTCCTGGCCTTAGCAAAGACACTAAAAGACTTTCGAAAAAAAAATCGATCATACCTGACATCGAAAAACTTCCGCCACCAACGCTTAGTGAGATACAAAAAGCTGTAGTAGACAATATTCCATTGGATTCTTTTCAGCCTCACTTGCTGTTTGGTGTAACAGGCTCAGGAAAAACTGAAGTCTACATGCAATGTTTTGACGATTGCATCCAGCAAGGAAAACAAGGTTTGTTTTTACTTCCCGAAATATCCTTAACACCGCAATTGATTTATCGCTTTGCAAAGCGCTTTGGTAACGAACTTGCCGTAATTCATTCGCAGCTCACTGACAGAGAAAGAACAAATCAGTGGTGGCGCATAGCAAGCGGGGAAGCTAAAATTTTAATTGGAGCAAGATCCGCTTTATTTTGTCCAATTCCCAATCTTGGCTTAATCGTTATTGATGAAGAACACGAGGGTTCCTACAAGCAAGAAGAAAAATTAAAATACCATGCTCGTGATGCAGCCATTGTTCTAGCTCAAAAAACAAATATTCCTATTATTTTAGGGTCAGCGACACCTAGCTTAGAAACTTGGTATAACGCCACAACTGGAAAATACAAGCTACACAAACTAAAAGAGCGGATCAACAATGTGTCTTTGCCTGAAATATATATTTTAGATTTAAAGCAAAACAAAACCGACGACTTACCTTTTTGGATGACTCCTGTATTATTTGAAAAAATATCTGATCGCCTAGAAAAGGGAGAGCAGTGCGCGCTTTTTTTAAACCGAAGAGGTATGGCCCCTTCTGTGGTTTGCAATCAATGTGGCGCTAAGAAAGATTGTCCCAATTGCGCGGTGACATTGACCTTACACTCAAAATCACACTTACACTGCCACTACTGTGATTACCATGAAAACTATAAAGAAGAGTGTAGCGAATGCACCGTCGGCGAAATGATACCCTTAGGACTTGGAACTGAAAAAGTAGAAGAAGACATTGGACGCCTTTTTCCTACGGCAAGACTTGCAAGAGCTGATCGTGATGAAATCGACAAACGAGAAAACATGGAAGACCTGATCGATGACATGATGAACAATAAGATCGATATCCTAATTGGAACACAAATGATTGCCAAGGGCTTGGATTTTCCCAACTTAAGTTTAGTTGCTATCGTTTTAGCTGATGTAGGGTTTAACATTCAAGATTTTCGAGCCAACGAAAGAAGTTTTCAGTTGATCACTCAGGTAAGTGGTCGTGCTGGCCGCCACCAAATTAAAGGGGAAGTCATTTTACAAACGTATAATGTTGAGCACCCAGTTTTAAAGTTTGTTGAGAGTGCAAGCTACGAACTCTTTGCCGAACAGGAGCTTGAGTTTAGAAGAGAGCTTTTCTACCCACCATATAGCAAGCTCGCTTGCCTACGACTTCAAGGGCTAAACAAAGCGGCTGTTATAAATTTAGCCGAGCAAATCAGGCAATTCCTTGAAAGGCTTGTTGCCTCAAACCCTACGTTTGAGGAAGTCCGCATTCTTGGTCCCAGCGAGGCCCCGCTTTCAAAGTTAAGAGGAAAGTTTCGTTACCAAATTTTACTCAAAGCATCTCATGCTAGTCACTTAAGCTATTTGATTCAGCAATTGCAAAATCAAACCGCACTACAATCTCCAGGGACCAAAGTCTTAATCGATATTGACCCTGTGCAAATGGGCTAAAACACTTTACCTTCGAAACTTTTAAAAATATTCTAATCACATGTCTACGAAATGTCCCATCTGCGGAAGCGCAGCAAATGATCTCATAAAAATAGAAGCCGGTCTCCGCTTAAGAATACAAGAGATTGATAGTGAGTCCAAAGTTCCACCTGAAGTGTGTGTGAATTGCTTTCGCGATATGAGTTCAACCGTTTCTCAAGGAGCTAAGCTTCGTGCTGAAAGAAATGCAAAAGAGCACAATAAAAAAGTTCTTTGGAAAAATCGCGTATCACTAGTAAAAAGCGCCAGAGAACGTATGTCAGTGAAAGCCTACGCAGAGGCTTCGGTATTATATGAAAAATACATTCGAACTTTAGAAATCTCGCAAGATCAACCCGCTGGTGGACTAGATTTAAAAATTTTCACAACCCCTGCATTTAAAAAAGAACTAATGGTCTTAGCCTCAGTGTATTGGGACCTAATACGCATTTATGACTCTAACCCTGCCTACAAACAAAGAACTGATATTACTGCAACCAAACTATTAGAGGTCGTACCTTTACTACAAAACGCCAATGATATCATTTACCGCGCAGAAAGATTTTATCGTAATGCTAACAATGAAGACATCATTAAAAACTTCATTAAAGAAGCTAAGAAAAAGCAAGGGGCTAAGTGTTTTGTTGCAACAGCTGCTTTTGGCTCAGTCGAAGCCCCAGAAGTGCTCATATTAAGAAGCTTTAGAGACCAGGTTTTACTAAAATCGACCGCAGGCAAGATATTCGTTAGATCTTATTACTTTATCTCCCCCCCTATTGCTGACTTTATACGTAATCGCCCTAAATTGCGCTCTATGTGTAGACAAGCATTGCAGTCTATTGCTTCGCGTCTCGCATTGAAATTCAACTTGAATAACAAGACTTAAATTTACTATTTTCAAGTATGGCTAAAAACAAATTTGATGCAGTATTTATTGGCAATACCCTAGAAACTCTATTGATTGCTAACAAGCTAAAATCCATGGATAAGAGCATTTTGGTGATTGATGAAAATGCCGAACCGGTTGAAAGTATTTTTGAAGATGTAATACACAATTTTCACCTACAAGCCGAATCTGTTGGCGAGTTTGATATTACAGCCACAGAAGAAGTGCGTGACATTCAAACCTTTGAATCCGCAAAGTGGCAAGCGTTCTTAGGTTTTGGTAATCAGCCACCTGCGTTTTTAAGTGCCATCGAGCCATATCTTAAAAACAATAAAAATCGTTGGAGCACTAGCCATACAAAACTAACCGAAGATCTTACATCTGCTTTACAGGGTGATATTGTTTATAAGACAAAAATATCTGGCTTTGAGATCACTGACAAAAAAATCCAAAGCATTACTATTAACGACTCAAAGTTGATTACGGCAAATGTCTTTGTTTTTTCTAATCAAAATGAAAAACTGACGGATTGGTTTCAGCCAGACCACCTAGGAAGAAAGAACTTTCAAAAGCTAGCAAAGACAAGCTATTGGACTCGCATCGAATTAAACGTAAAGCATGAAAATACCGAGATCACGATGGATAAAGATCACCTGCTCACCGGTAGTACCGAAAATGCGATTCCACTTTTCGGAACGTTTTATAAAAATCCCGAAGACTTTATTTGCTCTAAATGGATATCTTTCTTACCCGCTGAACTCACTGATGACAGTGAAGCGGCTGGCCTAGTGCTTAGAGAGATGAAACGTCAAATCAAACGCGGTTACCCGAATGCATTTGATGGTTTAGTTTTTGAAAAAATTAAGGTCATTCCGTTCTCTGATGCAGAAATACTGGCCGACTTAAACAAAGATTGTACGTTGGGTAATTTAACCAATACCTTCATGGCATCCGGTCAGTGGTCAGGTACCGCAGGGATCGACGGAAAACTCACACAGGCAAACCGCTGTATGCGGGCCCTTGAAGAGTATTTGGCTTTCGAGCAAACCGAAGCAGCACCTCAAGAATAACCCCCCATTCCCAAATGGAGAGTAA
>JAGRAL010000288.1 GCA_020434605.1 Bdellovibrionales bacterium | reverse complement strand
TGGAAACTTTGCTGTTTGATTTCTTTTATAAGAAGAATCAAACTCAGTACCGTCTACAAGAGTACCTTTGTAATGTACTTCAACCGTATCAGTTTCTTTTGGTTTTGGCCCGCTTCCTTCGCTAATTACTTTATACTGAAGTCCGCTTGCTGTAACTTTCACACCGTCTTTAGCTTTGTTATCTTCTAAAAACTTTTCAGAGATTTTTACGTTTGCTTCACCTTCAGCTTTACGCTTGTTGATTAGCTCGTTTTGCATTTCTTGCATTACTTTTTGCATTTCTTCAGGCGTTAAACGACCTTCTTTACCAGCCAAAGCTTCATCAATTGATGCTGCTAATATATTTGTATCTACTTTGATACCTTGTGACTTTAGATTTTGACCAATCTGTTGTCCGATTGTGTAACTGAATTTTTTCTCAGTAGTATCCAATTTTCCAACGGATTTGCCGCAACTAACTGCTGCCACTGTTGTTAATAGCAAAGCTATCTTTGCTGTAGATTTCTTCATGGTTGCTCCTTTTAACAAGCTATGTTTTACTTAACCTCATTAGGCTATAGCAATTTATTAGGGGATTCAATTTTAGTCATGAAGTCGTTGACGCAAAAAGTCTTAAATTTGTTGGTAATTTTTTTAGCTATTAGCTGCGCGCGCGCTCAATTAAAGACCGGGGCCGATGCTCTACGCCTTAGTACTGCTGAAATTGAGATCAAAGATGACATGGGTACGACTAGCTTTGCCCAGGATCTTAGCAAATTCATTGCTGACTTACAAAAAACCTCTTTTAAAAAACAAACCTTCACCTATAGCAACACAACATGGACGGGGGACGAAGTATTAAGTTCTTATCAAGCGCTTAGCGCCTTCATGGCCACTACCCCAAAGCAAGAAGAACTAAAGGAATACATCGAAAAGCATTTCTCTTGGCTTGAAGTCTATGGAACCAGCGATTGGAGTAAGGTCTTTGTCACCTCTTATTTTGAGCCGCTCTACCAAGGTTCTAAAACACGCACAAAAAAATATTCACAAGCACTCTATCTTTTACCAAAAGATCTAGTGCAAATTGATTTACAGAGTTTTTCAAAGTCCCACCCGCAGTTAGAGCCTTATCTGGGCTACATTCAAAAAGGCCAACCAGGCCCGCGTAGCCTTACTGGTCGATTAGATCCCAAGACTAGAAAAATTTTTCCCTACTACAACCGAGAAGAGATTGTAGATCAAAATAAGCTTAGACATCAGAACCTTGAAATTGTTTGGTTAGATCCGATTGATAATTTTTTTCTGCAAATTCAAGGGTCTGGTACCATTGTCCTACCAAATGAAAGTATACAAGTAGGATATGCTGGACAGAATGGTCATTCGTACGTAGCTATTGGTAAGTTCGTAACAGACAAAATTCCCATCGAAGACTTAACGATGAAAAAGCTCGTAGATTATTTGAAGACCTTGCCTTACGAAGAGCAAGCCAAAATCCTAAACCAAAACCCCAGCTATGTTTTTTTTCAAAAATTAAAAACACGCCCACTAACTAGCAGTGGCACTGAGGTCATTGACGGTCGTACCATTGCTACTGACACATTTTTCTTGCCAAAGGGTCTTATTGGTATGCTTGAGTTTGAGAAACCTACCGATGTGGCTGCAGCAACGTATGAAACAACCAAGAGACTCGTATTTAACCAAGATACTGGTGGCGCGATTAGAGGCCCAGGCAGAGTGGATTTGTTTTGGGGTAAGGGCGAGGCTGCAGGCGAATTTGCTGGCAACCTAAAGCACGATGGCAGGCTTTGGTTTTTATTTCCTAAGAAGGCTCTGCCATAAGTTTTTTTACATTTGAAATTTCATTTTCATCTAGTCTTGCACCGTATTTTGCTACCACAAGAGAGGCGGCATAGTTGGCTATTTTAGCTGCCACTTTGTATTCAAAACCTTTTTCAATAGACGCTAAAAAAGCTCCCGCAAATACGTCACCAGCCCCGGTCGTATCTATAGCATCAACTTTAAAGCCATCGACTGTATGAAGTGATTTTCCATCATATACTAATGAACCTAAAGCACCTCTAGTAATTACAAATGCTTTTGCGTGTTGCTTCATTTTTTCAACTGCTTCTTGTACTGAGGTAGTACTAGTAAATGACAGAGCTTCCTTTTCATTGGCAAATATTAAATCCAAGCCATCACCAACGATTTCATTCATCCCGTCTCTAAAAAAATCAACAATACCAGGATCAGAAAAAGAAAGAGATGTTTTGATCTTATTTTCTTTACAAAACTTTTTGGCGGCTAAGACCGCATCCATTGCTGTAGGAGAAGCAACCAAGTAGCCTTCAATATAAAAGTATTTTGAATTTTTTAGAGCATCATAATCCAACTGCTTTTCAGAAACGGTAGCTGTGATACCTAAAAAAGTTTCCATGCTCCTCTCAGCATCAGGGGTAATCATCACTAAACACTTTCCAGTAGTACCTTCTGGGCGACCTGTTTGATCAAAATTGGAATCAACTAAGTGACCTTTTAAATCTTGGTAAAAAAAGTCACCCGCCTCATCATTGGCTACTTTATAAGAGTAAAATGACTTTGCATCTAATTGCTGGCTTGTAATGATAGTGTTAGCGGCACTCCCACCACAGCTACGCTTTTTAATTTTGTGTTTAATTCCTGATAATAATTTTTGCTGTCTAGCTTCATCAACTAAAACCATCAGACTTTTTTTTACTTCTAGGGACTGCAAATCTTCCTCAGTAACTGCTATTTCATGATCTACTAATGCATTTCCAAAACCGTATACTGAGTATTTCATAGTGTCCTTTATAGTGAGATTAGACCTTCAATATGTCGAACTTCTTCGTATTTTGCAATGACCTCTTCAGCACTAGATAAGTGCATGCGGCAAGAAAAACGCATATAATTACCCTTTGCTGAGGGCTTTATATCGTATAACTCTTTACTGAACACGTCTCTAAGGCTAGAAAACGAGCTAGCAGGAATTACAAATCGGAATTCGTAAACCCCGGGCCAAGTATGCTCTGTCTGAAGCAGATTTAAAAAATTGTTATCCATATCATCCTCATCTAGCAAATACGTTTAATGATGTCACTTTGATTCTTTAGCTAACTGCAAGATCTGCTTAATTAATGCTTTATAGCTTAGACCCTTTTTTAGAGCTGAAATCGAAAATTCATCATCTGGTGACAATGCAGGGTTTGGGTTTGCCTCTATCACATAAGGTATACCTTTTGAGTTTAAGCGTAGGTCAATTCTGGCGTATGAACTTAGCTGTAAATTCTTATACGTTCTCTTACAGACTTGGTCTATTCTAGTTAAGGTTGCTGTATCAAGTCCTTCGGCCACTTGCGAAAAAATACCATTCTTGCTTCTATACTTTTCATCCCACTTTACTTTTCTTGTAGCAAATTCGTAATTGGGATCTTTTGATTTAGAAAACACTAATTCGGTAGGAGGAAAGAGTTTTATTCTGCCGTTACCCATTACTGACACATATAGCTCACGTCCCTCGATGAACTCCTCAACGATCGCATCCGTTTTTACTGTCTCGTGTATAAAAGCAATTCTCTCTTTTAGGCTTTTATCGTCTGTAACAAGCGAAGCCTGCGCGATCCCAAGAGATGCTTCTTCATTTAAGGATTTTACAAAAAGAGGAAAGTGCAAGTCCTTTCTAGAAAATTTACGATTCTTTTTAGCCACTGCAAATTTGGGCACGGGAATACGGTGGTACGACAAGATTTTTTTAGTTAAAGCTTTATCTCTAGATAAAATCAGACCTCTAGGATTGCAACCCGTATATGGTAAACCAATTAGCTCAAGGTAACTAACTACATTGGCATCATATACAGCCTCGCCATTAAATTCCTCTAGCATATTGAATGCTAAATCAGGCTTGTGTTCAAAATTCATTCTTCGAAGTGGTGACAGATCATCAGAAAGTGGAGCTAAAATCACTTCATGCCCCAGGCCTTTTAGCGCCTTAATAACATGATACTCCATCTTCCAATCAGCGGATTCTGCCTCATCGACACTTACACTTAAATCAGGAACTAAGGACTCATGGAGTAGAGCTAATATTTTTAATTTTTTTACCATCATGTAGAAAAATAAATTCCTTTTTTCTCAATTGTTTTCTGCATTTTTAAGATCATTTTTTTAAGGGCCAACTGATCTTCTTTTTTTAGATAGCTTAGAATTTGTGTCTTACGCAGTAAAGGAGAATGTTTTAATGACAGCAAGTATCGCATTTCGTAATTAGTTAAAGCTTTACTTTTAGCATATTTTAAAACTAAGTCCTTAACTTTTTTTGTTTTTAATTCGTCGTTAGCTTGATCATAAATTTGTTTTTCAATCTCTTTCCATGAAATACCCAATAACTTAGCTTT
>JAGRAL010000287.1 GCA_020434605.1 Bdellovibrionales bacterium | reverse complement strand
CACACTAAATTTTACGGACTGGTTGCCAATCATCAAGACTGGCCCTTGTGCAGTAAGATTTACCCCAGTGATACGGCCAGATATATCTGTTTTTGCTGCAACAGTTTTTCCACCCTCATCCTTGGCGTTGATAAAAACTCTAAAATCACCTGGTCTTGCTTCATAACCTTCGTCATTTCTTGCATTCCAAGTAACCGAGTTCGTACCTTTCTTTAAATTGTGAAATGTATACTTCCGAACATCTTTACCTTCTGCATCTCGTACCAAGACCTCAACATCTTTAGCATCATCATTTAAATCAAATCTAATATCATGTTCTTTAATCCCATCTGTGTGGGTAATAAATGACGAATCTGAACTAATTGACTTTCCTATCATGCTAAGAGCTTGATACTTTTCTTGTGGCTGTTGTGCATCTACTAGCTTACCAATATTTGTATTCATATTTTGTAATTGCTCTAGAGATGTAAACTGCGCTAGCTGCGCTGCCATTTCATGTGACTGCAGCGGGTTTGTCGGATCTTGGTTTTTCATTTGCTCTAGCATCAACTTCATAAAAGCATCTTTGCTTAGCTCATTTGAACCAACTTTACGTAACTTTTTAGGGTCTACATAGTTTGGATCAGATAGTTCGTTTAAAACTGCTCCGATATCCTTACCATTTAGCTTTTCAGCATCCTTAGCAGAGTCAAACTTAGTATTATCGTTTTTAATACTACCTTCTTGTGCTTGTGCACTAACTCTTCCTGAAGCATGCGTTCGTTCCGTAATCATATACCATCCTTTATCAGGTAGGGTTTCCCCTACCTGAAGTTAATTAAGCGACCACACTCAAGCGACCTGGTTCGCGACTAGATCTTCTGTGTCCAGAAGATGTTCTAATTACGTCATCAGGGTCTTGGCTGTTGTTCGTCTTACCACCACCTGAGTAGGCAGCAGCACTTCTACCTGAACCAAAATTTTCTCTAAAATAACTTAAAAACTGCCTAGCATGCTCACGCTGTTGATCCGCCATTTGTTCACTCATCTGACGACTCAAGTTTTGTGAAACATCAACCTTAATATCTCGCAGATCCATTTTATGTTCTGCAAGCACAGCTTTTAAACCATGTAGTTCTGACTCGATAGCTTTTTTAGCTTGTTGTGAATCAGTCATTAACTGTACATCCACTTTACCTTCATGAAGCGCTACTTTTAAATGAACTTCACCTAATCCCTCAGGATTTAATTTCATTTTAACTTCGCCGCCACCTTTTTTGATCAGCAGTTCAGCTTTTTGTGCTACTTCCTCTGGTTTTACAGGCTCTTTTAAAGTCACTACCGGCTGTGCAACTTCACCTTCAAAATTTTGCAACTTTGTCATAGATGAGTTTTGCGCAGGGTTAACCATATCAACTTCACTATCCGTAGTCTCACTAAGCTCGCTGTTGTCAGTGTCTGAGCTAAAGTTTAAATCTAAAGAGGCTTGCTCTTCTGAATTCATACCTAGCGTAGGCACTGTTGCAGCGTTAGCATTTAGAGCTAATTTATTAGTAGCAAGATTTGTTGGTTGCGACAAATCGATAGGGGCATTTGCTCCTACCATATTAGGTTCTACATAATTTGTCGGAACAACCACTTCATCATACACTGATGGATCAAATGTCACATTGGTACTATTGAGCCATGGTGCATTGTTATCAACAAACGCTTCAGGGATATCGCCATTTACATTTGAAGTGTTAAAAAACTTATTACTCAAATTAGCAACATTCTGGTTTTGAATAGCTGTCTGCTCTGCTTTCCAATTTCTTGGTAAAGCTTGCTTATCAGGAATCATATCCCATTCATTTGGTGTTAAATGAATAAAACCATCCGTTTGTTTTTGCTCTTGTAAATCTAGCTCTTTCTTAGACACTTCTTGCAATAAGCCACTATACAAAGTTTGTGCTTTTGGCACTTGATCTGGGTTCAGTTCAAGTGCATTTACAAACTCACTCGTAGATTGTTCGGGCGGCAACAATAAAGCCTCACTGCTCATTGCAGCAAAGGCAGCCAGAACTTGCTCCGGCTCTACTCCTAATTCCCTCTCCATTGAGTCCAGAAATTTTAGTAT
Source organism: Bdellovibrionales bacterium (assembly GCA_020434605.1). GTDB lineage: Bacteria > Bdellovibrionota > Bdellovibrionia > Bdellovibrionales > UBA840 > JAGRAL01. Next base: position 1,474 of record JAGRAL010000287.1, on the reverse strand, counting down.
TGGTTTTTTTGCTCCACTCAAAGTATCTACATCCGAATTACTAACTACAACTTCTTTTCTTTTTGCAATTAGCAATGGATTGATATCCGTCACAACATCCTCTTCAGGAACTTCCTGTGGCACAGGCTTCATTCCCGTAGGTTTTGTTTCGGCAGGCTTGCTGTAAGAAACTTTTGTCTCCTGCTTTTCTAGTTCTTTTGAAAAAGAATCTCTATCTTCTACTTCATTCTTGCTAACTGGTTCTGAGCTAGCAGTAGAAGCAGCTGATATATCTTCTTTAACTTTATCCTTAGAAAATACAGGGCTACTTTTTGGAGATGATTTCTCCAAAAGATTTAACTTAGTGGGTAGTGAATTTATATTCACTCCACTCATTACTTCCTCCTTCCTAGAGTTATAAGTAAACTTCCTGTCTACTTTCTCACATAACCCGCAAATTTTTCTGACAATCTGCGAGCTTTCTGTGGCTCTATTAAATTTAATATATTCGCTGCTTTGTCCTTTTTCATTCTAGATAGAACATCCACAGCTAAATTTTCATCTAAATTTTCAACAACTTTAGCAGCATTGTTAGGCTTCATATTTGAATACACTTCTACGAGTTTATTCAATTTTTCCTCATCCTTCTCAATCTGCTCGCCTAAGGTCTTACTGATATTCTCTCTCACATCCTCAAGCTTTTTAAGTTTACCATCCAGTTCTGCTCTTTGTTTTTGCAATTCTTCGGCCAACGCATTTAGCGATTTTTCTTTCTCGTCTAGTTGCTTTTTTCTTTCCTCTAAACCTTTAAAAATATTGATCTCTTCCTGTGTCCAAGTATTCTTCTCTTTCATTTTGTTCGATGAGTCTGCACTTTTGTCAGTAGGCATTTTCTTCGCTTCTTTAGTACCAGCTGGGGCAGATTTTTCCTCATTTGCTAAAGTTTGACTAAAAACACCTATTTCTATTCTCGATAAAAATGCATCTATTTTTTCATAATTAAAATGAGCATAAACTGCGGCTGCCAAAAACAGTGCACATGAAAGCGTAAGATTCATGGGAATTTTCTTTTTTTGACGATTCTTTTTTGAGTACAGCTTTTTATTCTTAAGAACTACTTTTCGTACTTGTTCAACTGAATTGGCATTCGTAGAGGTCTCCGTAGATGCACGAGGCTTACTTACTTTAAAAGTATCTTTTACATTGATATCTAAATGTTTATCCATTTTCATCCTCTAACTGCAATTTAAAACGTGTAGTAATCATATCATCTAAATCTTTAGCCTGCTTTTTCATTACTTCTTTTTTATACTCTTCAAATTTACGTTCTTTTAATAACTCTAGCGATTTTTTATCTTTACGCTTTTCTTGCCAGATATCATACTTTTCCTCTTCAAGCTGTTTTAAACGACGTATCTCTTCTCTCTTCATTTCAATGCGTTTATTTTGCCCAAATATAAAAGTATCAACGACCTCTAGCCTTGGTGATACCTCA
>JAGRAL010000286.1 GCA_020434605.1 Bdellovibrionales bacterium | reverse complement strand
CTAAAGAGTATTCCAGTGGCTTTTTTAACGGGTAGAAAAGAAAAGAAGGATATTGAACTTGCTGTAAAGCTGGGAGTAACAGATTATATTGTTAAACCGTTGGACCCATTTTTATTAATCCAAAAAGTAAATCAAATTCTTTCAGATCAAAACATTGAAAGCTCAAATGTGCAGTTAGCTAAAGCAAACTTTAATACTAGTGCTACAATGGGTATTAATATTGAAATCCTAAGTCTATCAGAGGTTGGTATAGAGCTAGGTTGTAGTGAAAAAATGTCTATAGGCTTAAAAGTAAGTTTGGATACAAGTTTATTCAATGAAATTGGAATTAGTAAGCCGATGATGAAAGTTTTAAGTTGTATAGAAAGCAGAAAAGATCACAAGTACAATATAAAACTACAGTTTTTAGGAATACAAGAAAGAGATTTATCAAAAATTCGTGCGTGGATATTTAAGAAATCACGATCTGCGGTGGCTTGAGGTTGTATGAAAATTCTATTAGCTGAAGACGATATTAATATTTCTACGATAATGGCTATTACATTAGAGCAAATTGGTAATCACCAAGTTACAGTCGTAGAGGATGGCCTAGCTGCCGTTGAACAGGTTCAGAGGCAAGATTATGATTTGATTATTCTTGATGGAATGATGCCAAAGTTAGATGGTTTTGAAACGTGCAGAAAGATGAAGACTGATTTACATTTAAAAATGCCAATCATATTTATGAGCGCAAAGTCAGATGAAAGCTCTAAAAAAGCTGGAAAAGACCTTGGTGCAATTGGATATATTGAAAAGCCTTTCGATCCCAATCTAGTCTGCGAGCAAATTGAGAAGATTCTAGAGGAAGGAATGTAGTGAATAGTATTTATCGCTCTTTGCAAATACAATTCTACTTTGTCTTGTGCCTTATGTTAGCAGCAAGTTATTTTACTTTTAAGTTTTCAAAAGAAATCGTAGCTGCAAAAACAAACATACATAGTCATAGTCGCCTAATCACACTAATGTATGAAGCCAGGACTCAACCCTATTCAAAAAAAATTAGCTATGAGCTTCAAAAATCAAGAGCCTATTCACTAAATCCTACCAGAGCACTACATATCAGTAATTTTATTCAGGCTTATAATAGCAGCAATAGAAATATCTTAGAAAAAAGGTACCAAGAATTATTAGACTACGAAAATGAATACGTAAATCTCAATGAAACTATCATTGAGTCTAAAAGTGATCAAATTTTTGCAATTGTATTTGGCGCATTATTATTACAGATATTAAATATATTTTTATATCTAAGAGCTATGCAAAAACAGATGTTAAGCCCTATTGAGCATTTAACACAAAAAATTAACGATTTTATGAGCGGTTCTTATTCCTATCGTTTTACAACAGCTCCTGATAACGAGATTGGAAACCTTGAAAGGTCATTTCGATTAATGGCCGAAGAGGTAATAAAAAACATGGAAGAACTACAGGCTTTGGATCAGGCAAAATCAGAATTTATGAATATTGTCAGCCATGAGTTAAGAACTCCAATGACATCTATCAAAGGATCGCTTGGTTTAATTGCAAGCGGAAAGATGGGAGATCTGTCTGATAAAGTAAAAAAATTAATTGGAATCGCAGAAATTGAGTCTAATCGCCTGATTAGACTTATCAATGACTTTCTTGACCTTGCTAAAATCGAAGCCAAAAATTATTCTTTAGATAGATCTTGGGTACCTTTAGAGAAGATATTACTTTCCTCTGTAGAAAGTCTAAAAGGGCTACAAGAAAAAGCTAATGTAAATATACAAATCCTTGGTTATCCTAAAGTAGAAGTTAATGTGGATGCAGATAAAATCCAACAGGTTTTGGTCAACCTTTTAAGTAATGCCATGAAGTTTACAACTGAGCACGGATCTGTTTTTATACAAGCTGATATCTTTGAAAATAAAGTATATATTAGAATAAAAGATCAAGGCCCTGGTATTAGTGAAGAGAATCAGCAAAAAATATTTCAAAAATTTAGACAGGCAAGCTCCCCTGACCGCCCTCTAGTAAAAGGCACAGGCCTTGGTTTATCGATTGCAAAAGCACTGGTGGAAGCACACGAAGGTAAAATTAGTGTTGTTTCTGAAATAGGCAAAGGTAGCGAGTTTTATTTTACAATCCCAGAGTACCGTGAAGAAATAAAAGGCAAGGAGACTATTGCAGCATGAATATAAATGAAATAATGGAAAAACTAAAAGTAGAATACCTTGATACATTTCATTTTAAAGTCAGCGAAATCAGAAATAAAATCCGTGAAAAAAAGCAGGCAGAAGTAATAGAAATATTTCATCAAATTAAAGGCTCAGGTAAAACTTATGGCTTTTCAGTATTCTCAGAGATTGCAGAAAAAGCTGAGTATGAGATACCAAAAGCTTCTCAGTGGTATGCCGCTGCCACAGAATATACAAATAAATTAGAAGAAGCGTATAAAGCAATTATAGCTCAATGAGCTAATAACAGCATCAACTTGCTTTTTATAACAAAATTGCAGATTCTTTTCCATAGGAGAACCTTATGGAAAAACTACCTTCTTTCTTACATCCAGATCAAGTATCGACAGCAACTGATGATTTGAAGACTTATGGTCAAGATTGGACCAGGTATTACCAACCAAACCCTAAGGCAGTAGTCTTTCCTAAAAGTACTGAAGAGGTACAAAAAATAGTAAAGTGGGCAAATGCGAACCAACAAAAACTTGTGGTCTCCGGAGGTAGAACTGGTCTAAGCGGTGGCGCTGTTGCCAAAGACAATGAAATTGTGCTTTCTCTTGAAAAAATGAATAAGATTCATTCTATCAATGAATTGGATATGACTATCCAAGTAGATGCAGGAGTTATCACAGAAGCCCTACAACAACACTTACAAGAGAAGGGCTATTTATTTCCTGTCGATTTTGCAGCCCGTGGATCATCACATATCGGAGGAAATATCGCGACCAATGCTGGTGGCATTAAAGTCTTACGATATGGTTTAACAAGAGATTGGGTTAGCAGCCTTACTGTTGTCACTGGTGAAGGAGAAATCTTAAAATTAAACCAATCACTAGTTAAAAATGCTACTGGTTATGATTTTAGACATTTGTTTATAGGCAACGAAGGAACTTTAGGTATCGTCACAGAAGCCGAAATTAGATTTACCCATCCACATGGTCCACTCCAATCATTACTGTTAGCAGTACCTGATTTAGATTCCGTAATGAAGATTTTCAAAATTTTTAGAAAGCACACTTCCTTAATGGCTTTTGAAATGTTCACCGATGTTGCCATGAAATACGTAGCAAAAAGTACTGGTTTACCTCCCCCTTTGTCTACTGACGCCCCTATTTACCTCCTAGTTGAGGTAGAAAAAACAACAGAGAAAGCAGAGGAAGATATTTTAAAATGCTTCGAACAATGTATGGAAGATGGTTTGGTCGTAGACGGTGTGATGTCTCAAAGCGCAGAGCAAGCTAAAATATTTTGGCGATTTAGAGAAGATATTACTGAATCTCTAGCATTTGCCACCCCATACAAAAATGATGTCTCAGTTAAAATATCAAACGTGCCTGATTTTATGAGAGCAATCGACGCTATATATAAGCAAGAGTACTCCGAATTTGAAGTGGTGTGGTTTGGTCATATCGGTGA
>JAGRAL010000285.1 GCA_020434605.1 Bdellovibrionales bacterium | reverse complement strand
TTTTGAATTTGCATACTTAAGGTAGGTTGTGAAACATTGCATGCTTTCGCTGCGAGACCAAAGCTTTTTAAGCGGTCTACCTCAATGATGTATTTTAACTGTGTAATACTAAACAAAATATTCATATACGCTCCAAATTATCCAGCACTACTTTAAATTGATCAAAAGATTTCTCTTCTACTGGTCTAAAATAGGATTCTACATCTTGTGCCACCCAAACTGGTTTTTTGTCTTTATCTACTAGCAGCGCTCTAACGCCTTCTTTGAAGTTTGAATTGCGACAAAAGTGATAGGCGTTCTGCCACTCCATTTCAAAGCAGTGTCTGTATTTTTTTGCTATACCATGCTGTAATTGTTTTTTAACGAACTCAATAGATAGGGGACAAGCATAAGATCGATTTTCTGATTCATAGTCTTGCTCGATATAATCTATTTTTTGTCTAGGGGTCGCGAATGAACTTAGGATATCCTCGATCAGCTTATGATTGTCAGTGTTTGATTTTTGCCACTGAATATTATTAATTTTATTAAAAATATGTTTTTTATCCCTATCTATGACGTAGTCACAAAGCCCAAGATGTAGAGATTCTTTTGCGTTTAGTCGTCTAGCATTTTCTGTAACTGCGGTTTTCCAGGCAGAGGGGAGCTTCTGTAAAAAGTAAGAGGCCCCTACATCAGGAAATAATCCGATCAAAACTTCAGGCATGGCAGCAATCGTATTTGCAGCGAATATCTTGTGTGATGCACCTTGGATTAGGCCTAAGCCTCCTCCAAAAGTAATCCCACTTGACCAAGTAATGATAGGTTTTTTAAAGATATGGATAAAGTAGTCGGTAGCATACTCAGTTGTAAAAAAAGCATCGCAAGCTGAAAGGTCGCCGTTAGTGATATTGTGATAGAGTGATTTGACATCTCCGCCCGAAGAAAAATATTCAGTTGTTGCGGATTCAATCCAGACCGCTTTTACTTTAGGATTTTGAGCGGCTTGGATCAGTTGTGTTTGAATGCTTTGTAATAGCTCAGTAGATAGGGCGTTTTTATTCTTCGGAGAGTTCAGTGTAATTACTTGTAGCATTTAACACTCTTTCAAAGTCACTCGGTACAGCGGCTTCAACACTTAATAATTTTTTACTTACCGGATGTGGAAATGTTAAACGAAATGCGTGCAACAAGCAACGAGGAGTTCTAAAACTTAAAGCCTTATCTTTCTCAATTGGGGTATATAGGCTATCTCCAATGATTGGCATACCAACAGATGATAAATGAACACGGATTTGATGCATTCTGCCAGTTTTTGGCTTAGCTTCAACCAAGACATAGTCACCATAGTCTCTTACAATCTTAAAGCTAGTAATGGCTAAATCACCACCAGAATTAACAATTTCCATTTTCATTTTTTGTGTTTGTGATCTGTCTAAATAGTTCTTAGTAGTCCATCTCGTTTTAGTCCAAGTTGGGTTTTTGTGGCAAATAGCCATATACTCTTTCAGTGCTTCATGATTCTTAAAAATATCACCCACATCTTTATTAACGGATCTCTTTTTAGTCATAAGCACTACCCCAGATGTATCACGGTCTAAGCGATGGTGTAAGCCTACATAGTTTTCGCGCATAGGGTTTCTGGATTTTAAAAATCTTTGTACTGCTGCAAATAAATGATCTCTTGTAGGATCCAGGGTACCTTGAGTGGGGATGCCAGCTGGTTTATTTAAAACGATAATAGAAGCATCTTCATAAAGTACATGCTTTTTTTCTTCGAGCTCTAATTCAACGTGCAGCTCTTTTTGCTTTAATTGATTAGGTTTTACTTTGATAGAGATTTGATCGTTTAATGCTAACGATATAGTTGTTATTTTAGCACGATGGCGATTTAAAAAAACATCGCCATTTTCAATCAACTTTTTAACAAGTTTTCTTGAAATCTGAAAGTTTTTGTCTTCATTCATTCGAGTTAAAACGTACTGATCCATACGTTGTCCAACATCATTTTTAGTTACAATAAAATTAAATTGTTTTGTCATCTTGCCTCTATCCATTCGTTGGGTACTGCCACTCGAATGCTATATCCTGCTTCATATAACTGCTCTAAAAAGTGGTCTAGAACAGTAACGGTTTGTTGATGAACATCATGAAATAAAATGACTCCACGTTGCTCACGATTTACTTCTGATACAATGTGATTGTATAGAACGATTGTGTCTGAGTACTTCCAGTCTAGAGTGTCCATATTCCAAAAAAATGAAGATAAAAAGTTTTCTTTTACAAAGGTAGCAAGAGCTGTGTTTCTAGAGCCGTAGGGAAAGCGAAAGAATCCGCTATCTTCACCATTTGCAGCAGCAACTACACTTCTGTGTCCATCTCGAATTTCTTTTTGTGCCGCTTCGTTTGAAATAGCTGTTAATTGCTTGTGCGTATCCGAGTGTGAACCATAGATATTATCTTTAGCTATAACATTCTTAATTACATTAGGCAGAGACCTAGCGTTTTGGCCTAGAGCAAAAAATACGGCTTTTACTTGGTGACGATCTAGTATTTCTGCGACTTGCTCTGTTCGGCTAGGGTGTGGCCCATCGTCAAATGTTAGTACGATTTCGCCATGATTTAACTTTAGTCGGTTGATATTGCTGCTTCCTGTAACTAGATCCTTTTGATATATAACAGAACCTTTTTCTACCGCACTTACTCCTTTAAAGAAGTGCTCTTGCTTTGGTCCAATAGATTTTATTTGAGCAAAAGGTGACCACGCCATGTCTTCTGCATTACCACCTTGCTTTAAAAATGCTTTGTCTTTAGCAACGCTTTGGTAGAAGACTCTAGATTGTACGGCTTGAAAATTTGAAATCCTTCTTTTGAATTCGCCGTAACATGTAAGTTGAAGTTTGGGTTGGTTTTCATCAAGTAAGTTTTCAAATAAGCTGAGCTCATCGTTTCTTAGAGCAGCCATAGATTTACAGAAATCTTTAATATCAGCAGATGCTAGCGATTCTAGAGATGCAAAGTAGGCTTTTGGCCCTTTAGGGTTTTGTTCTAATTCATTTAAATTTTTAGCTGATTTAATTGCTTTTACAGCTTCGTGTAAGTCTTTATCGTAATCACTAGAAAAGCTTAGACCAACAAGGCTTATCGAGCTTAAAAGCAAAGTAACAAGAACAAAAGTTTTCATAGACCGATCCTTAATTTACGAGTGTTTTAACATACTTTATGCGGAGCAGGAAGAAGAAGGTAATTTTTACAGATAGCCTCAACTCGATTATATTGCTTATTGGTAGATTCATTTTAAGTATTCATATTGCCCAGGGCAAAAAATCCCCTCATACTTTTAATCATGAGGGTGGTTTCGATCAAAGATGTAAGCTTTGAGGCTTTTAAAGGGCAAATCTTTCAGATTTTCTTGTCTCAGTCCTCTTATCAAAAGCATGATGTAGATACTCAGTGGTCCTACTTTGAAAAGTGGGTCGGCATCTATTATAAGAATTGGCCGGATTGGTTTTTTGTGGCGGTCAAAGACAATGAGATATTGGGATATATCTGCGCTTGTCCAAATAGTCTTGCGGCGATAGATAAGATTTCGTTTAAATCATATCATCTGTTTAAAGAAGTATATAAAGATAATCCCGTTCATTTTCATATTAACGTAAAAGCCGGTATAACTGGAAAAGGGATTGGAGCCCAACTTTTACATGCTATTACACATAAGGCATCGAGTGAGGGGTATAAAAACTTACATATTATAACATCCAGTCATGAAAAAAATGTGAACTTCTATCACAAGTATGGTTTTAAAACGATTGCTTCCAAGAGCTTAGGAGCTTTCGACTTGTTATTGATGAGACTAGACCTTGGACTAAGTTTACCTAATAAAATCGATAAATACCTGCAAAGCTAATTCGTCCTCATAATAAACTAATCAAGTAGATGGGTTTAAAAGGGATATATTCAATAGCATTTGTATTGCTGTTGGCTGCTTGCTCAGAGCCTGCCAACTCAAGTTCAACGCCGGTACCACAAGGGCCAGTGGTAAATAGTGATATAGTTAGAACTCCTACCGTACTTTTAACATTGGGTGAATGGCCAAAGATTACTGATGATCTTGACTTAAACGGTATGGAAATGGCTATTGATAGACAGCTTGTGAAATTTGCTGGTACTCAACAAGGTCCCTCTATTCGCTTAGGTCATATTACTTATGACTTTAGTGTCTTTAAAAAATCGTTGCAGGCATTTTTAAAAGAAATCAGAATAACAAGATCTTGTTTAAAGACGAAAACTTTTGCTAGTGACTGTTATGAAAAACTGGAAGTGCAGTTAAAGCAAAAGTTTCATTTGTTCTCTCCAGTGGTTGAGGGCCAAATTCCTGAAACTTTATTTACTGCATACCATACTCCTGTGATTAAGACCTCACTAAAAGAAACTAAAGACTACAATGTTGGTATACATATAAAGCCTATAGAGTCTAATTTAAGAAATTTAACAAGAAACCAGATTAACTTTGGTCGTAGACTAAAAGGCACTCCTTACGAAGCAATGTATATGAAGGATATGTTTGACCAGTATTTACTGCATATTCAGGGAGGCGGTAAGGTCATCTATAAGGATGTACAGGGTAGGGAGCATTCAAAGTACCTTAATTATGACGGAACAAATGAGCAGCCGTTTAGATTTATCTCAATCTATATGAGAGACCAAGGTTATATCAGCGATTTAAGTAATGAGTCTCAGCGTAACTACTTAAACAGTCATCCAGAAAAAATTCAGGAGATATATAATTATACTCCAAGTTATGTTTACTTTAAGTTTTCGGATGAACCACCACATGGAAACGATTCAGTCTCGCTTACTGACAACAGATCTATTGCTACTGACTACAGAATTTATAAATCAAAAGGTCTGATTACTTTTGTAAAAGCAAAGCGCCCCAAAAAGATTAATTCAGGGCAGTTTATAAATTTCTCTAGATCTTATATTGACCATGATACAGGTGGCGCGATTAAAGGTGCAGCAAGAGCCGATCTATATTTTGGCGAAGACGATTACGCAGCATTTGTTGCTACTCAGTTAAAAGTCCATGGCAGTATGTATTTTTTAGCTCTCAAACCAGATTTACTTTAAGAGTATCTTTTTTTAGCTTCGATCCCGAGCCCTGTAACAACACTTGTAAAACTAGAAGAGTAGTAGAGTTTTTCTTTGCTAAATGTAGATGCAAAATATTTACTTAAAAATGGTATGCGGCAACTTCCACCAGTTAATACTATCAAATCAAAATCTTTGGGACTCATGGACGCTTGATCCAGGCACTCATTCATTGCAGTAATAATTTTTTGGTTTACATCTATGGTTGAATTTTCCATTGAGGACAGGCTGATGTCTTCGGAAATATTTATACCAGGATAAATGTAACTAAAAAGTGACTGATTATTTTCGCAAACTTCAATTTTACTTTTCTCAATTTTTGAATAAATATCATAAGCTAGATTGTCTTCTAGTAAAATCTGTAAAGCTTCAATTTGTTTTTTGTCACCTGATTGAATATGGCTCTTGGCTATATCGTCTAAGAAATACTTTATATCACTTCTAGTTAAAAATGAAATGTCAGCCGGTGAGCGCAAGCGATATTTAATGTCTTCTGGCATCTTTAAAGTATTCTCTGTTAGAGGAAGACGATAATGAACATTTGTTCCAAAATGTGGAGCAATAGAATGGTCCATCAATGCGCCGTCGTAGGCATCGCCTGCAACACTCACAGCGTTAATTGCAAGTACATCGTATGAGGTTTTATTTTGTAGTAGCTTAACTGCAGAAAAGTCCGATGTACCAGCACCCAGATCTATTACAAAGATTTTCTCTGCTTTTGTATTTTCTGGAAAGTCATAGGCGGCTGCAAGAGGCTCTGCTAAAAAACTGATTTCTTTAAAGCCAGCGATCTTTGCAGCTCGGTACAGACGATCTTCTGCAAGTTTATCTTTTTGATTGTCCATTGAGAACTTAGCGGGTCTTCCCATCACCACTGTCTCTACGTTTTGACCAATATGTTTGTCTGCTCTAGTTTTAATTTCCCTTAAAAATGAGCCGATCAATGATTCTATAGAAAAGTTACGATTATTGATATTAGTACCTAAGAACTTTTCGTCAGGTAAGAATTTTTTGATAGAACGAATAAATCTGCCTTCAAAATCATTTTCGGTGTATTGCTGAATGGCTTCTTCGCCAAAGCTTACTTCGACATCTGAATTAAAAAATAATAATGATTTGATAATTGCATGACCACTGGTTTCAATAGGAAGAGGCTGGCTAACCCCACTTTTGCTTACAGCCGTGATCAAAGTATTAGAAGTGCCAAAGTCTATGGCGTAAGAAATTATTTTGTTAGTGTTCATTGTTAGCGCCAGTACAATAGTTTAGCGATTGGAATTAATGGATCGCAAATTTTACTTTGTTCTTTTGAAAGTAAAGTTCTGATTTCAGATAGTGTGGCTTGGTACGCATCAATCAATGTATTATTCCAAGCATCAAAGTTTTCGATAGCATTTGCAAATTCAGTTTTACCAATAAAAGAAATGATTTCTGGTAGTGTAGATTTTTGCATAAAGTCTTCGCGCTTTGAAGGACTAGCGTCTTTTAGCAAATAGATTGCAAACGAGTTCATGTAGCCAGCGTTGTGGTCACCTAATATTGCTTTGCCCTCTGAATTACGAATATCATAATCTAACAAATCATCAGCTCGTTGAAATAAAAGTCCCATTAACTTGCCTAACTCATCTAGTTTAGAATGTAGTTTTGGATCAAAGTTGTTAATGGCAAAAAAGGGCGCTCTAAGGCACCATTTTTTTAGTGATGCTGTTTTTAACTCATGAATCCTATCAATTTCTTCAAAGTTAATCTGTGGATTTTTTTTGATAGTATCTTGTAACCATTCGCCTTCAAGCAAATCCATAATGGTTTGGGATGTATAAGAAACCAGCTCTAAATTAGTGTCTCGGCTTAAAATTTGTATAACTTTTGCTAATAAGTAATCACCTGCAAGGACTGCGTAATCAGGGCTATATTTTAGCCAAGCCGCCTTTTTCCCTCTTCTAAGAGGTGATTGGTCGATCAGGTCGTCGTGTAATAAGGAGGAGTTATGTATGTACTCGATGGCTTTACAAAGACTATCCACTGTTTCAGATGGGATATCGAGATGAGGGGTGAGCATTTTTACTAGCTTAGCTCTGAATCCCTTTCCTTCTGCAAATAAGTCTGCATATAAAGCCTTAAGCTTTGGTAAATGGTCCGGAAAGTCATTTTTGTTGTAAAAGCTAGGTTTAAACATTTTGTCCCATATAAATGACAATGAAGCAGAATGAAGTCAAGTTGTGCTTCGAAAAGCCTTTGATAAGGGAATGATTTTTAAGTAAATTGGGCTATGGTTTTCACTCAAGAGCTATATATTCCATTTCACTATATTGATACCGCCGGTATTCTTTTTTTTGGCAAATCTACAGAGATATACCATCAGCTCTATGAAGCTTGGTTATTACGCTCCGGTAAGTCATGGAACTCGATATTTGCGTCAAATGATATAGGGATTCCTATTAAGCATTTTTCAGTAGAGTTTAATAAACCGGTTCTAGGTGGACAGACTTACTTAGGGACTTTATCAATTACAAGAATAGGTAAGACCTCGTTTGAAACCAGCTTTAAATTAGAAAAAGAGGGCAATGTGTATTTTCAGACTAAGACTACCCATGTTTTTATGAGTAAAAAAACTCTTAGTCCTCAGTCAATACCCGCTGAATGGAGAGATTACCTTTTTCAATATCATGCTCAATGATTTTCTTAGAAATTTTACCCAGGTCATTGCGGGGTAGCATTTCTTTAGTGCTTACACTCGTAATTCTTTCAAATCCAATACAGGATTTGTTCCATGACTGTACTGCACTCACTGCTGCTGTGGCATCTTTTGTTTCACAAACCAGTGAAAGTTCATAGCCGTTTCTTTCGTGTGGATTAGCGATGATGCAAAAAGGAAAGTTTGATGATGTTTCAAAATCTCTTTCTACTTTTACAAGTGAAACAGCTTCTCCTAAAATTTTCACATACTCACTGCTTCTTCCTTGCGGTATTAAATATCCATCTTCAATTTTAGTGTGATCTTCAGTGATAAAAAAACCGTCCTCTAACTTAGGGTGCTCTATTATAAATTGATCATCCACGGATTTGACGTAGTAACTAAAGAGTGATGGGCTACGAAGATGTAGAGTGTTGTTTGTCCCCAGTTTAGCTTCAATATGGGGTAAAATCTTTAAGCGTTCATCGCCTATAGTTGATGTTGCAATTTGTGAAGCTAACTCCGTTGCTCCAAATGAGCAAACAACTGGGTATTCAAACTTTTTGGCTTTTTGATACAAGTTTGAAGATAGTCTAGAGCCTCCAACTACAATCGTTTTAACATTTTTAGGAGCCATTTCTTCTAGCTCTAAAAGGTCATAAACTTGTGTGGGAACCAATGATGAATAAGAAATATAAGATGTCTTAAGTAGTTGATAGTAAATTGTGGGATCCCAGAATTCAATGGCATCTACTTTAGATTTTGACAAAAAAGCTCTAGCATAAATGCTTAATCCACCTATGTGGTGCGGAGGTAAAGTGTTTAACCACCTGTCTCCTTCACTTACACCCAAGTGCTTATTAACTGATTTTGAGCTGCTCAGTATAGCGTCCTTACTTAAGCAAACTAACTTTTGCGTGCCACTAGTTCCGGAGGTGAGTAAAAATATACTTCCAAGAGTTTTATTCTTTTTAACTGCAAATTCAAAGGCCGATGTCCAAAAGCTTACTTGTGTGTCTGTGAGTTTATCATTTAAAAGCAAATGGTTTTTTTCATCTAACCAATTAATGTTTTCCATTTTTCCCTCTCTAGAAGCGATGTAAACCCGATTCCGTGGCCGTCCTCACTTAGCGTGAATGAATTATTAGAAGTATTGAAATATTCTAAATACGGATTTCCAAAAAAAGCAAGGTCAGATCTTAAGCCGCAGATTTCTTTCTTGTGCGGATGTTTTAAATAGTAGTCATTTGCAACAACTGCTGCATGTGTCTGATTGATCGGGTGATCCATGTAGGAAGTGAACAGAATTCGATGATAATTTGAATCAAAGCCTTCTTTTGCAGG
>JAGRAL010000284.1 GCA_020434605.1 Bdellovibrionales bacterium | reverse complement strand
GTATGGTTGGATTTCTCTGAAGTGGATAGTATTCACCAAATCCTGCAGCCGCAACTACATAAAAACCATCCTTACTTTACCCATATTAAAATTTTAGACAAACTTAAAACCTCCATCGTTACTTGCGTATTTAACAAGTTCGATGGTTACCGCTTGTATGCAGATGTTTTATTAGAAACAGCCAATGGATCTCACTTGCTTCATGAAAGAGCTGAGGATGTGGTTTGTTTAGCACTAGCTGCTAAGGCCCGTTTTTTTACTACCTCTAAAGTGATTCAAGCTTGCCGAGAAATAAAAGACTTCGAAAAATTAAAAGAAATTGAAAGTAATTTAGAGTCGTATCAAAACGTTCAAAAATATTTAATGTAATATGATTAAAGATCTTAGAGGGTTTACACCTAAAATTGGAAAAGATGTTTTTATCGCAGACAGTGCCGAGATCATCGGAGATGTTACGATTGGAGATCGTTGTTCGATCTGGTTTAAAGCAATATTAAGGGGAGATGTAAACACCATTACTATTGGTAACGAAGTTAATATTCAAGATCTCTGTCTTCTTCATTGTACCTATCAAAAAACGACTTTAACCATAGAAGATCGAGTAAGTGTTGGTCATGGTGTAATGCTACATGGTTGCAAAATCGGAAAATCCAGTTTGATCGGTATGGGCTGTATTATAATGGATAATGCCGTCATCCCTGCTAATTCATTGGTAGGAGCGGGGAGCTTGGTAACAGAGGGGGCGACATTTCCAGAGGGACATCTGATTTTAGGAAGACCGGCTAGAGCTGTTAGGCCATTAACGCCAGAAGAGCTAAAAAGAATCGATAAATCAGCAGACAATTACAAGTTCTACACGACTTGGTACAAAAACACATAAAGCTTTACAAGATTACTGTTAAAATGCTAACGTGAAGTGCAAAACCAGGAGTTTTGCCATGCCGACAAAAGACTTTCCATTAGCTCTTACTTTCGATGACATCTTATTAATTCCTCACTATTCCGAAATACTTCCCTCACAGGTAAGTCCAAAAAGTTTTTTTGCCAAAGATCTATATCTACATTCTCCCATCATATCTTCGGCCATGGATACAGTAACTGAACATAAAATGGCTAGAGTGATGGCTCAAATGGGAGGACTTGGGGTAATACATAAAAACTTAAGCCCAAGTGAGCAAGCGGCAGAGGTGGATAAAGTAAAAAAATATGAATCAGGCATGATTTTAGATCCGATCACTTTGGGACCAGAAGAGAGTGTGGATGTAGCGCTTGATATGATGAAAAAATACGGCATCGGTGGTATCCCAATTACTGAAAACAAAAAGTTTGTTGGGATTTTAACAAACCGTGATGTTAGATATCTGCAAAATACCAAACAACAAATCAAACATGTAATGACTAAAGATGATTTAGTGACCGCTAAAGTGGGTGTACACTTTGATGATGCAAAGGCTATTCTTCATAAACACCGTATTGAAAAATTACCTATTGTGGATGCTGATGGAAATTTGCAAGGTCTGATCACCATTAAAGATATCGAGAAAAAACAAAACTTCCCGCAAGCAACTAAGGACAGTAAAGGCAGGCTTGTAGTTGGTGCAGCGGTAGGAGCTACAGACAAAGAAATCGACCGCATAGATGCATGTGCTGAGAAAAAAGTAGATTTAATCGTAGTAGATACAGCTCACGGTCACTCTAAAAATGTTCTACAAATGGTAGAGTACATTAGAAAAAAATATCCTGACATTATGCTAGCTGCAGGAAACGTCGCTACAGAAGACGGGGCTAAACGTTTGTTCGAAGCTGGGGCCGATGTTGTAAAAGTAGGAATTGGGCCTGGTTCTATTTGTACCACTCGTGTGGTTTGCGGGGTAGGGGTTCCGCAAGTTACGGCAATTATGGCTTGTGCCGATATCGCTAAAAA
>JAGRAL010000283.1 GCA_020434605.1 Bdellovibrionales bacterium | reverse complement strand
TTTGTTGGTACCGGCGGAATTGTCGGTGCCGCTTCTTCTTTTCGTTTAAAAGAGTTAAAAGCTTTTACAAACATAAAAATTGAAAAGGCGATGATTACAAAGTCAAAAACTTGTTGCAAGAAGCTACCGTAAGCAATGGCTACAGCTGGACTCTCTGCTGTTGCTTCTACGAGTGTTAGACTTAATGCCCTAAAATTAACACCACCAACAACTAGTCCAAGCATTGGGGTAATAACATCAGCAACTAGGGATGCTATGATTTTACCAAACGCACCGCCAATAACTACACCGACTGCCAAGTCGATTACATTTCCTTTAACTGCAAAATCCTTAAATTCTTTAAGCATTGACATCTTAACTCCTTACAATATTGAAACATAATCATTGCAGGTCTTCCTATCCCTCGGTCAAGTATAAACCTTACTTATGCACTTAAAAATAGTTGGACAAGCGATAAAACAAAGCGAAAAATTATATTCTATAGGTCACATGGGGTGACTTTGAAAAAAAAGAGGTTAGGAATGAAAGGGAATTCTATTTCCAAAATTTTGAGCGCAGCAGCAGTAGTTGGTTTACTTGCAGGTACAGTTGCAGTAGATAAAGCATCTGCTAAAGACCATGCTAAAAAGCATGTAAAAAAAGAGCACAAGTGCAAAGGTGCTAAGAAAGATCATAAGTGTAAAGGTGAGAAAAAAGACGCTTGTGATGGTAAAGATGGTTGTGACGGCAAAGACGGCTGTTCAACAGATACAGAAGAGTAGTATCTGACTTTAGGAGACCGTAAGGTCTCCTACTTTTAAGGATGTATATGTTTCCATTTTTAGGCTTCGGCCTGGGGCTTAGAAATAAGCACTTTAAAGAAATACTAGCCACTACTCCCAAAGTAGATTGGTTTGAAGCGATCACTGAAAACTATTTAGGTTTATCTGACACATCCGCCAGTGACTCTATCGAAGAATTATTAAAAATTAGACAAAACTATCCTATATGTTTGCATGGAGTATCATTATCAATTGGATCGGCAGATGCTTTAAATGCAAACTACTTAAAGAAATGGAAAAGTCTTATTGATATTATCGAACCCGAATGGGTATCGGATCATTTATGCTGGACAGGTGTTTTAACAAAAAACTCACATGATCTTTTGCCACTCCCGTATACAAAAGAAGCTATTGCAAATACCGTTACTAAAATCAAGCAAGTACAAGATTTTTTAGGAAGACGGATACTTATGGAAAACGTATCATCCTATGTTGAAGCTAGTTTTTCTGAAATGAACGAAGCTGAGTTTTTAGCGGAAGTCTGCAATCAAGCGGATTGCGGAATACTACTAGATTTAAATAATATTTTTGTGAGTTCTTATAATCATGGTTTTGACCCAGAAACTTACTTAGATAAGATTCCATGGCAGCGAGTAGGGCAAGTTCACTTGGCTGGTCCTACTGATAAAGGTAGTCATATGATAGATACTCATGACCAGCCTGTTCGTGAAGAAACTTGGAAATTATACCAATCGATGCTGAGACGTTATAAGCCTATAACCACAATGATTGAGTGGGATGATAAAATACCACCACTCACTGAACTTATAGGGCATTTAGACGTGGCAAGGCGATTTGTAAACCAGGGGGTAGTTCTTGCTCCTTAAAGATTGGCAAAATATTTTTTACCAAGAATTACAGAATAGAAACTTAGAGCGCTCAAAAAGTTTTATTTCTGAAGAATTAAAAAATAATATCACAGAGACAAGATCTTTTACCAAAGAAAGTCGAATGCAAGTATATGCTTATGCTTTTTGGGCAAGACAAGTGGATTCACTTTTAGATGATTATCCAGTGCTCTTAGTAATTTTAGGTAAAAAGGCATTTAAAGATCTCTTAAAGGATTACATATATTATTACCCCTCTACAAATTACACTCTAGCTGAGCTTGGAAGAAACCTTTCAAAGTTTATGCAAGATGAAAATATGCCAAAAGAACTTTGCGACTTAGCAACATTTGAATGGCATCTTTTTGAGCTTGAGTATTTTAAAGTAGAAGCTCGACCTACAGCTACTGATATTGAAAAAGGGGATTGTTATTTAAAAGCTTCTGTTCGAGTTTTACAATCAGACTTTCCCGTGATCAATATGTATGAAGAAGAAAAAGTATTGCCAGCTAAAATGCAGTCTGTGGTGATCGTCAATAACGGAACTATAGAATACTATGAGGTTGAGCCAGAGGCAGCCGTGATTATTAAAGCGATACAATCAGGAGCTTCTTTTGAAGATGCCATTTTAGCTGCTGGGGACTTGAGCCCAGAAAAGGTGCAGGAATACTTTCAAGACTTTATGGAGAGTGGATTTTTTACCTCTGAGCCTCTTGCCACACGCTAGTTTCTAGCATAGTCTCAAAAAACTTATGACATTCGAAGAAGAAGTCGAAAGACGACGTACTTTTGCTATTATTTCTCACCCCGATGCAGGTAAAACCACGCTAACCGAAAAGCTTTTGCATCATGGCGGAGCTATTCACACAGCGGGTGAAGTAAA
>JAGRAL010000282.1 GCA_020434605.1 Bdellovibrionales bacterium | reverse complement strand
AAAGCAGCCATCGCTTCTTCTGTTTGCACGCGTAAAGAATCTTTTTGCGATTCATACGCCTGAAGACTACCCTCTAAACTAGATTTTGCTTGAGTTACAGCAACTAGCTGCCTACGAGAAGCTGTTAAGTCTTCGTCTTTATCTACGATTGCTTGCGTCTGCTCAAGATAAACTTCGTTTTGAGTTTCAAAGCTAGTTCTTAAAGATTCACATGTCTCTTTTAATTGAGTCAGTTTTTCTTGTAGGGTGGCGCAATCTTCTTCTAGTAAAGTTTTTCTGGCTTGCATCTCTTGTAAAAGAGAGCCCGTCATCTCTTCTTTTCTACGAGCCTGCTCTACTTCAAAACGCAGGTTTTGTAGCTCCATTCTTTTTTCTTGTACTAAATTTTGCTTCTGCGACTGCTCTTCTTGTGAGGTTTGTAAATTTAACTCAATCGCTTCAACTTCCTGCCTCTTAGACTCATAATTTGTTGCTAGATCTTGTAGAGTTTGAAGTCTTTCTTCGTCACTTGTTTTTAATTCGTCAAACAATGCCTGTGCATTGTCTGCAACTTCTTTTAAATCAAAATATTTTGTAGAAGAAATCCAAACATCTAAATCTTCAGATTTTTCTTTAATAGATCTGTAGCGCTCCGCTTTTTTAGCCTGACGTTCAAGGTGATCAATTTGTCTCTTAAGCTCTACTATAATATCATTTAAACGTAGTAAGTTTTGATCCGTTGCTGTTAACTTTCTCTCACTCTCACGCTTTCTAACTTTAAATTTTGTGATCCCAGCAGCTTCTTCGATTAAAGTTCTTCTTTCTTGTGGCTTAGCTACGATGATTTTACCAATCGCACCTTGCTCAATGATAGAGAAGCCTTTTGAGCCAGCACCTGTATCCATAAAAATTTCGTGAACGTCTTTTAATCTAGCGCCCTCTTTATTGATTAGGTATTCAGATTCACCCGAGCGGTGCAACCTACGAGTAACCATGATCTCTGAATGACTCATGTATTTGGTTGGAAATGCACCGCCGTCATTTTCTAGAGTTAAACTTACCTCTGACATTCCAGATGGGGCATAACCTTCAGCACCACCAAAAATCACATCTTGCATAGCGGATCCACGGAGATGCTTCGCGCTTTGTTCTCCCATTACCCATACTAGTGCATCAACGATATTAGATTTACCACATCCGTTAGGTCCAACAATCCCTGTAATACCCGCATCAAAATGAATGACTGTGCGGTCTTTAAACGATTTAAACCCGCAAAGCTCTAATTTCTTAATTCTCAATTCCCAACCCCTTTATTACGAATCGCTGCCTGCGCTACCGCTAACCTTGCAATAGGAACACGAAACGGCGAACAACTTACATAGTCTAGACCAACTTTTTGGAAGAAATCAATACTAGAAGGGTCCCCACCATGCTCTCCGCACACACCAATCTTTAATTTTGGCTTGGTTTTGCGACCAAATTGAACACCTAGGTCAACAAGCTTACCTACACCTGCCTGATCTATACTCACAAATGGGTCTTTTTCAAAAATACCAGCATTTATGTATGAACCTAAAAACTTGCCAGCATCATCACGAGACAAGCCAATGGCTGTTTGAGTTAAATCATTGGTACCAAAACTAAAAAAGTCAGCATGTTTTGCGATTTCATCCGCACTTAAAGCAGCACGAGGAAGCTCAATCATTGTACCAATCAAATACTCAAACTTTGTATTTGTCTCTTTTTGTACGTTAGTAACTTCAGCTTCTACATCGTTTCTTAATAGTGATAATTCTTTATGAGTAGCCACTAGAGGAATCATTATTTCTGGAATTAAAGTGACCCCTTCTTTTACTAATCTTGCCACGGCTTCTGCAATAGCTCGAGCTTGCATAATATAAATTTCTGGGTATGTAATTGCTAAACGACAACCTCGGTGACCCA
>JAGRAL010000281.1 GCA_020434605.1 Bdellovibrionales bacterium | reverse complement strand
TTAATAAAATGACTTTTTTGACTATAAAAATCACTATAACCTAAATCTAAAAGCTTATTAGTAAAGTTGGGCGTAAATAGCTAATAGTATTTTCATTCTTATATTGTTATGAATAATGGTGGTCTAAGACAAGTCATTTATATTGTAGTCTGTGCTCATGCAAAATCCTAACTTTAGTCTGTATTTTCTAAATAATCTGCAAGAATTTGAATTTAATTTAAAATTCAAGGTCCATAAGTAGAGGGTAGAAAATTCCCCCAATACCAAACGTAAATATAAATCCAGTACAGACAAATGACTAGTAGTAGTGACTTATTAAGAGAGTGTTTTTTTAAATGCCTCTGTGCACGTAGTGGTAATCTACTAAAAATTTTAGGTAGTAACCACTTCAGGGTTAGCACAGCCACGGGTGCTAAGATGACTCGTTGTAATCTAGCCAGAGGGGTCCAGATCAAAAGATCTAGGATACTAATATTTATCATGTAAGCTTCTAGAGCATAAAATCGATAAGGTATACCTGAGGTAGGCCCATTTAGGAGCCCCCTTGCTCCATCAGTAGACAAATCTAACCTGGCGACACTTAGCATCTTGGGGTAAAAGCCAGGAAAACTAGACCAAATATGAGTGAAAGTATCTGCTTTATAAAACCTTAATAGAATAAATAAAGTTACTGCAGCAAGCATGGATCCAAAAACTGTAGCTAAAGTCGAGTAAAGTGCTGGCTTCCAACCTTTTAGAGCAAATATAGAAAGTGCAATGTCTGGAATAATAAAAAACCAAAGACCTTCGTTGTATCCCCAAAAAAAACTTATAAAAATAATAATTCCCATATTACTAGGTCCTCATAATTCACTGGTACTTTAAAGATATTTTTGCGAATCTAAAAAGGCTATGATTATTTGCATAAGTATAAAGTTTCTAGCCTCTATGATTGCAATTGCGCTTTTGTACTTTAATTTTTTTACATCATTATACGTCGAAGCATTTTTAATCGGTGTCTTTCCCATTTGGGCTGAAGTGATTGCTAGTACAATTACAAAAGTGGAGCCTGCGAGAGAGAAAAGAAAGTCTCTTTTGTATATCGATGCAATTATCGATATGCTTGTGTTTATTTTAGTTCCTGCTGCCTGGTGCTATACTGTCTTGAAGCCAAGTGCTTATGAAGCAACCCACATCGCTATTTTTATAATTTTTGGAGCAAGTAGGCTGGTGAATTTTGTAAAAAATGGTCTTAGTAAAGAGGGAACGTTTTCTGGCTTGCCAGTGACATACACGGGGTATATTTGGTTAGTTGTAGTCTTATTGGCCGAACTACAGTTTCATTATTTTTCTTATCTCATAATAGCGTTAGCGGGATTTGCCATGGTGTTTAAAAAAATTCAGATACATCCAAGTAGGTAGAATGAAATCACTAACGCTTCTTCAGACGCTTAAACTTTCTGGCCAACTAGTGACACAAATATCATCATTAGCTAGAAAGCCGTATATGTCGCGTAAGCAGATTGAAGCTTACCAGCTAGAGCGGTTAAAGCTCATTTTAGATGTTGCTAAAAAAAATGTAAGCCATTATCAGCAAAAAAACTTACTAGATCCTTCGCGAATCAATTCTTTAGAGGACTGGCAGCAATTGCCAGTTCTTACCAAGCAAGATCTACTAAATCTTGATGTACCTGACAGAATAAACCGTAATTTTAAGACAGAAGATTTAATTGTTTCAAAAAGTAGTGGCAGTACCGGTAAGGCTCTAGATGTTTTTTATGATGAAGATAGTTATAACTTTTTTATTCTAGCAGGCTTAAGACTTTACTTTATGGTCTTTAAGTATTTACCTTGGCATAAGCAAACGTACATCTATACCAGTCCTTATCCGTTAAAGTCCTTATTTGGGGCCTATCCATTAAATTTTATTTCTACGCTAAATCCAATAGACGATACTATAGATAAACTTAAAAAAAATCCTCCCGATTTGCTTGTCTGCTATCCCAGCCATTTAAGAGCTATTGCGGCCCAGTTGACGGAGGAGGATTTAAAGATAATTAGGCCAAAGGCAATTAATGTAAACTCAGAAATGAGTTCACAAGCTGAGAGAAATTACTTAGAAAAAGTATTTAAGTGTTTTGTTTTTGATGATTATTCTAGCGAAGAGTTAACAAGAATAGCTTCGCAATGCCGAAATTATAGCTATCATATTTTTGAAGACCTTAATTATATTGAAATATTAGACGACAACATGAAACCAGTCAAAGATGGAGTCGTTGGCAACATTGTCGGTACTAATCTTCACAATATCGGAATGCCTCTAATTAGGTATATGCAAGGTGATCGCGGAGCGATTGTAAGCAAAAAATGTGAGTGTGGAAGAAATTTTAAAATTCTAGAAACTCTTGAGGGCAGAAAGAATGATGCATTTACACTTTCGACAGGAGAGGTGATTAGTTCTGGTTTCTTGTTAGATCTAACCTACGGTGTGTTTTTAAATTATCCTAATTCGGTCTCGGCATTTTGCTTGATACAAGAGGAACACGATAATTGGACCATAGAGCTAGTGCCTGGAGAAAAATGGGATGAAAAATTAAAGACACTTATACCAGAAAAACTATCTGCAGACTTAAAAAAAAGTAATGTTACAATTAGATCAAAAGTAGTAAGCGAAGTTAGAAAAACAAAATCAGGAAAGGCAAATCCAATCATATCGGATTTAAAAAAGGAGAACAAATGACCTCACAAACGATGCCTATTATTTTAAACTTGCTGGCAGCTATATTAGGCGCTGTCGGGCAGTGGCTGTATAAAATTGGGGGAGTGAACCTTGGAGTAGTTCCGCTCTATAAAAACTGGCATTTATTTGTTGGAATGATTCTATTT
>JAGRAL010000280.1 GCA_020434605.1 Bdellovibrionales bacterium | reverse complement strand
GTGGCTGAGTGGGAAGGACCTGCTACGCCAGAGTTTTGGTACCGTAAAAGCAATCGCATGAAGTCAAAGTCAATAGCTGAAGACGCGTTATCTTTATTGGCGTCGCCAAATATTTGCTCAAAAGAAGACTGGGTTCGTGCGTATGATCATGAGGTGCAGGGGGCCAGCATCGGTAAACCATTTCAAGGAAAAACAATGGAGGCACCGAGTAATGCTGGTGTCATTGATTTAGAAATGCACGGCGGTAAAAAGAATACGGCATTAGCTATAGGGCACGGATTTAGTGCTAAGCTATCTTGTTATGATACTTACTGGATGTCACAGATGGCTATTGATGAGTGTGTGAGAAATCTGGTTGCCAGTGGTTCGAATCCAGAAAAAATCTCTCTTTTAGATAATTTTTGTTGGCCGAACCCTTTTTTGAATACGTCAAAACATCGCTTGGGACAATTGGTTCGAGCTAATCAAGCACTGAATGATATGGCTGACTTATATGATGTGCCATTTATTAGTGGCAAAGACAGTATGAAAAATTCTTTTCAAGGTTACAGTAAATCGAAGAAAAAAATATCCATAGATGTTGAACCTAGTTTGTTGATATCAGGTATGGGTTACGTTGAGGCACATAGTCACTTACTCCCTTCGAGCTTTGTTAGTGCAGATCATAATATTTATTGCATACGCTTGAATCCACTTTCTCTTTTAGGCTCAGAGCATTCGTATTATTTTGAGTCCAATGACGAACTAAAAATACCGCAATATGACTTTATAAATGCAAAAGCCATCCACAAAACTGTATATGAGCTGATCACTGCAAATTTGATTGAATCTGTACATGATATTTCTGATGGCGGGTTGATCTGCGCTCTTTTTGAGAAAATCTTAGGAAATCAAATTGGCTGCGAATTAGTATCAGACCTAAGTTTGTTAGAAGCTTTTGGTGAGGGACCTGCTGCTTATGTAGTAAGTGTTAAGGATGACAAGGTCGATGCGTTTGAAGAGGCGGCCTCAAAGGTTCCACTAACTAAGATAGGTAAAACGATAAATGCATTTGAATTTAAAACACCGTCAGAAACGATTGCTGGTGATCGAATTATATCTGCATGGAGGACTCCAATATGTTAGGAGTAAAAGCGCTGGTTGTGACTGGTGATGGCATAAACTGCGAACTTGAAACACAAAAAGCATTTCAAGCATGTAATGCACAAGCGGATATTAAGACAATTAATGATATTTTAATGGCCCCTGAACTTTTATCGAAATATCAAATCTTGGCTTTTCCTGGTGGTTTTTCGTATGGCGACGACTTGGGCAGCGGTAAGGTGATGGCTCTAAAGTTAGAATATAGTTTAAAAGAACATCTAACCAAATTTATTGAGAAGGGACTGGTTATCGGGATTTGTAACGGATTTCAAATCTTATTGCAGCTAGGCCTATTGCCCGATGCTAGTGAAGAGCAAAGTTTTGCCTTAGCGCCAAACCAATCAGGACACTTTCAAAATCAATGGGTTAAAATGAAAGTAGAAAATAATAAATGTATTTGGTTGAATGGCCTTGAGGGAAAAGAGTTTTTACTTCCTATTCGGCACGGGGAAGGTCGCCTTGTTTGTAACAACCAAATTCATTTGCACCATGCAATTGACACTGGTATGGCGGGCCTTCGTTATATAGATGATGTTAATGGTTCAGTGCAAAATATTGCTGGTTTGTGTGACAATTCAGGTAAAGTCTTCGGTTTAATGCCACATCCAGAGTGCACGATTTGGGAGAAGCAGTTGCCAGATCGGCAAGGTGAGAGAGTCGGCAGACTTATTTTTAGTAATGCTGTTAAATATTTTTTATAGGAGATAAAATGTCGTACGCATTTTTTTCGGTTACGGATAAAACAGGAATTGAAGTATTGGCTAAAGAATTTGTAGCTAAAGGTATTCAATTAGTTTCTACCGGGGGAACTAGAAAATATTTATTAGATCACGGCTTTACAGTTCTACCTATCGAAAAAATCACTAACAAACCTGAAGCATTTCAAGGAAGGATGAAATCGATTAGCTTTGAAATGGCGTCTGGCATTTTATTTAGAAGACAAGATCCTAATGACTTAAAAGAAGCTGCAGATTTGCAAATTCCTCAAATAGATTATGTTGTTATTAATTTTTATCCATTTGCTAAAAAACAGAGTGAAGGATTAAGTTTTGATGAACTTGTTGATTATATAGATATTGGCGGACCAAGTTTATTAAGAGCGGCTGCTAAGAATTTTGAATCCGTGACGGTTTTGTCAAATGTAAATCAGTATGAGGACTGTGTAAGACAACTTCAACAAGAAGGTAGAACAAGTATTGGATACCGTAAAACTCTTGCTAAAGAAGCTTTTTTATTAACTGCTAAGTACGATCAAGCAATTAGTGATAGATTTATTAGAGAGGACAAGGGCGATTTGCGTTATGGTGAAAACCCGCATCAGTCTGCAGTTGCTAATGTAGACACTACTTATTGGAATCTATTAATGGATAATAAAGAAATGTCCTATAATAATTATTTAGACTCACACCATGCTTGGCTAGCTGCTTTAGATTTACATAAAGAATACCAAGATAAGTCAGGTGTTGTTGTTGTGAAGCATAACAATCCTTGCGGTTTTGCGGTGCACGGTAGTGCAAGTAGGGCCCTAGAGCTTGCATGGGAAGGTGATCCTGTGAGTGCTTTTGGCAGTGTGGTTGCTGTAAATACTGAAGTGAATGCTGAGGTAGCATTATTTTTGAAAGACAAGTTTATCGAAATTATAATCGCTCCCACATATTCAGAGGATGCGATGCAAATTTTGAAATCAAAAAATAACTTACGGATTTTACAGGCTCCTCTTGCATTTCCAAACCACCAACAACGAACTACTGTCATCGCCGGTGAACTAGTACAAAATTTTGATACCAAAACAAATTGGGAAATAGAGTGGAAAACTAAAAATAAAATAACGAGTAAAGAAAATTTATTACGATTTTCATTTTTGGCAGCTAAACATTTAAAGAGTAACGCTATTGTGTTAGCAAGAGAAGTTGATGATGGCTTGCAGATGGTAGGAGCAGGTATGGGACAGCCAAATCGCATCGATTGTATTAAGCGATTGGCGATTCCTAGGATGAAAGAATATTTTTCAGAAATAAAAATGAATGAAGTGGTACTGGCCTCTGATGCGTTCTTTCCATTTGCTGATAGTATAGATATTTGTAAAGAGTATGGCATTACCACTATTATTCAACCTGGTGGAAGCATAAGGGATAAAGATGTTATAGCAGCGGCGGATGCAGCTGGTATTGCAATGGCTATGACAGCTACTAGGCACTTTAAACATTAGAGGTTAAGAATGGACTATAAAGCTGCGGGCGTTGATGTTGAAAAAGGCGACTTGTTTGTTGAAAAAATTAAAAAACTAGTTGGATCAACCTATAATGATAAAGTTGTCTCTGGTGTTGGCGGGTTTTCTGCTCTTTATAAAATTGCGGATGATAGAGTCTTATCGGCAGCTACCGACGGTGTAGGAACTAAGCTTTTATTAGCTATCGAAACAAAAAATTACTCTGGTATTGGTCAAGATTTGGTCGCTATGTGCGTAAATGATATTTTGTGTTCAGGTGCCTATCCATTATTTTTTTTGGATTATTATGCCACAGGAAAACTAGATCTAGAGGTATCGGTACAAGTACTTGAATCTATCGTGGCTGCTTGTCTAGAATCTGAAATAGCATTGATTGGTGGAGAGACAGCAGAGATGCCTGGGCTTTATAGTGAAAATGATCTGGATCTTGCTGGCTTTGCGATAGGTGATGCTAAAACAACAGATATTTTTACGGGCGAGAATATTTCTGAGGGAGATGTTGTTCTCGGTCTTGCATCTAGTGGTTTTCATTCGAATGGTTACTCGCTACTTAGAAAAACTCCAGGTTTAACAATGGAGGAGAAGAATCTACTCTTAGAGCCAACAAAGCTCTACGTCAAAGTGGTAAAGGCTTTAAGAGAGAGCTATAAGAGCGATATAGTAGGTCTTTCTCATATAACTGGGGGTGGCTTTGAAAATCTACCTAGATGGAGCGATGCATTTGATGTCATTATTGATAATGGGCCTTGCTTTGAAGAACTGCCTCGAATTATGCAAACCTGTTTGCATCGCTTAGAATTAAAACCTGACGATGCTTATAGTACATTTAATATGGGAATTGGTTTGGCTATTTTGTGCAAAAAGCAGCGCGCCGAAGAGGTTGTGAGTTTTTTACAACGCAGAGGGGAAAAAGTTTGGAAATTAGGGCATGTGATAAAAGGAAATGGCAAATTAGTTAGGAATTTTTCTTGTCAATGAGACCAAGTTTATATAGCGTTAAATCTCAGGAGCCAGTAAAAAATGAAGCACCTGATTGATCTAAAAAAACTACCTCTGACCGATATCTCACAGATTGTGAGACTTGCTGAAGTATTTAAAAAGGGACGTAAGGTCCCATTTTTTTTGCCTGAAACAAAGTCAGTTGTGAATTTATTCTTAGAAGCAAGCACCAGAACACGATTTTCATTTGAGCTAGCTCAAAAACGACTTGGTATGCAGGTCATGAGCTTTTCGGCATCCAGCTCTAGCATGGAAAAAGGGGAAAGTTTTTACGATACAGTCAAAAATCTGGAAGCGATGGGTGTAGATAGTCTTGTGGTTAGAACCTCTGACAATGAGGCCTTAAATACTATCAGCGAAAAAGTGAATCTAAGTATAGTCAATGCCGGCAGTGGAACCAGGCACCATCCCACGCAAGCACTATTAGATTTGATGACCATTAAGACCCATTTTTCAGGTGTAGAGGGCTTGCACGTGGCTATAGTGGGAGATATTTCGCACTCTAGAGTAGCGCATTCACATTTAGATTTACTGCCTAAGCTTGGAGTTAATGTTTCATTATGTTCATTTCAAGACTTAGGAGATGATTACTCTGCATACAACCATACCAAAATTGATGAAATCATTGAGAAGGTAGATGTATTAATGATGCTTCGTGTGCAAAACGAGAGACACCATGATGGTATTACGATTACCAATGAGCAATATCACGAGATATATGGCTTAACCGAAGCAAGGTATAGAAAATTAAAATCATCAGCTATTGTTATGCATCCAGGACCCTATATAAGAGATAAAGAGATTGCCTCATCACTGATAGAGGCTGACAAAGTAAAAATATTTGAACAAGTGAATAACGGTACATTTGTACGTATGGCAGTAATGGATTACGTATTGGGAGGAAAGCTAAGTGAAAGCCTACTTACTACTTGAGGACGGTACAGAATTTGTTGGAGAATCATTTGGAGCAGATACAGGTTCCATTGGTGAAGTGGTATTCAATACTGGTTTGACAGGATACCAAGAAATTTTAACGGATCCATCTTATTGTGGTCAAATTGTGAATATGACATATCCGTTGATTGGAAATTACGGAACTAATAGAGATGACTTTGAATCACTAAAACCATCTGTAAATGGATTTATCACAAGAGAGTATTGCGAAATTCCTAGTAACTGGCGTTCTACAAAAAGTTTTTCTGACTTATTATCACATTTTGGGATACCAGGTCTGCATGGTATAGACACAAGAAAACTTACTCGCATCATTAGAAACCACGGTACTCTAAAAGGTGCGATTTTTTATGATCAAGCTTTGAAGAAAAAAATTACAGAACAGCTAAAAGAAAGTTTGCCTACGGATCAAGTAAAACAAGTCTCGACTAAAAATGTTCAACACTTTCCAGGGA
>JAGRAL010000279.1 GCA_020434605.1 Bdellovibrionales bacterium | reverse complement strand
AAATTTAGAAAAAGATAAAAAGACATGGTGGTCACAAGAATCTGAGACGCAATTAAACGATTTGTTGATGTACTACCAAAAGAACTGGCAGGAGTTATCCAATGTACATTAGATTTATTCTAGTATTATCATTGTTTATTTTTACTGCTTGTTTAGATGAGAAGTCATCACCGAATCATAGTACGGGAAAGCCTACGGATGTTAAGCCAAAGCAGGAACAGTCTGATACTGCTGGAAACACAAAAAAAGATGATGCTACTGAGACTCAAGAAAAATGTGAGTTTTACCCAAGTCTATATAACCAGCCAAATTGGAGTCAGTACTTTTTAGACAAATCAAGTCGTATTAAAGAGGGCGGTGATCTTGAGCCTCTTCATTTAACAATTCGTAACGGAGGCACTGAGAAGATCTTTGATTTGATTTATAATCAAATCACTGGATATTCTGAGAACGGAATTTCATGGATAGAAAAAACAGAAGTGATTCCAGAGCACTCTATTGGTGATTGCTCTTATCCTAATGTTAGGCGTGTACAAGTAAATCAGGATACTATTATTTTTGTTGTAGATGAATGGAGAACAGAAACTTTTTACCAACCTAGGCATGTGGTATTTTGGGATAAGTTTGCTAGTGTTTGGATAGATGAATTTTCAGGTTCTAAATACCAAGATCTAGGTTTGTATCGTGAAATTGTGCCAGACAACGAACAAAAACTTTTCTTAAGAAGAAGATACGGGATTTTTCAACTTAAACTGGATGCGTTTAGCGGTTATAAATCGGTTGCTAATATGCAACTTATGATCACAAACAGATCTAATGCTTTTATTGGGAACTTAACTACTAGATTTTCTGACGATAGCATTGAACTTCAACTTGGACCTATTGAGACGTTCAGAATTTGGAGTGAAGATAAGAATGAGTACACGTATGTGGTTGAGTTTGGTGCTAAAGCTCCTGTGTTTGCAGGAGATAAAGACGGACATAGAACCAAACAAGCCGGTGGTAACTTTGATAGGTCAAAAGAGCGTATTCGTTTAATCTATAGTGATATTGATGTAAATAAGGACCTACCGTTTAAGGGCGAGGTGATTGATAATGAGAGTCCACAAAACTGGAAGCACTTTAGTGGAAAAAGGGCTGCTAGATCTGAGACTTTTGAATAATATAAGCACCCCATTTTTGAATCTGCGCTTCGGTCATTAAAACTTCACACATGGTACCAGTAGAACCATGCTCTTGCTTTAAGATATTTGTTTCTCTGTCTAACTCATAAATTTTATGCTTCTCTTCAATCTGAAAAAATAGCTCAACCTTCTTTTGAAGGCTTAAGATTTTATCCAGCATCATATTTTTTAAATCATCAAGCCCTATGCCCTTAAGTGCACTTACAAAAATTCGAGGGTATAAACTTGCTTTAAATTTATCTTCATTTGTAGCGAGATCTACTTTGTTGTAGACGTGAAGAATGGGCTTATTTTGCCACTCAAACTCGGTGATCAGTTCATTTACTACTTCCACGTGTCGATTGATTTGTGGGTTTGATATGTCGATGACGTGCAGTAAAATGTCGGCTTCGGCAGACTCTTCTAAAGTCGCTTTAAAAGCCTCAATTAACTTGGTAGGTAATCTTCGAATAAAACCCACTGTGTCGGTTAACACTGCCGGTGGGCCACCGGGTAAGTAGACCTTTCGTGTTGTTGGATCAAGAGTCGCAAAGAGTTTGTCTTCGGAGTAGATTTCGGATTTTGTGAGCTGATTCATTAGCGCACTTTTTCCGGCATTTGTGTATCCAATCAGAGCAAATGTTGGAATTTTATTTCGTCTTCTTGTGTTTCGGTGCTGTGATCTACGTTTTTGTACTTCTTTTAATTGTTTTCTTACAAAATCAATTCTCTCTCTCACTCTTCTTCGGTCCATCTCTAGGGCTGTTTCACCTGGGCCTCGTGTACCAATCCCTGCGCCCTGTCTAGAGTGTGATCCCATCCATGCTCCGATCATTCTTGGAAGTTGATCTAGCATTTGAGCAAGTTCAACTTGCAATTTCCCTTCATGGGTTTGTGCTCTTTGTGCAAAGATATCTAAAATTAACTGTGTTCTATCTAAAACTGAAACTCGCAATTCTTGCTCTAGGTTTACTGCCTGCGCACCAGTTAGCTGGTGGTCAATGATCACTAGGTTGGCCTTAGTTTCTTCTACGATTTGTTTTATTTCTAAGATTTTCCCTTTTCCGATAAGGGTAGCAGGGTTAAACTTATCCATTACTTGTGATAAAGAACCAACAACTTCAGCTCCTGCTGTTTCGGTCAGCTCCATTAGTTCTAATAAACTTTCTTTATATTCATTTTTTACATCAGATTGAAGTCCAACGCCAACTAGAACAACGCGCTCAGTGCCTTCCTTTGAGCGCTCGATGGCTTGTCTGTCTGACTTTTTCTTATCAAGATCTTTTTGTCTAGCCATTAGTTATTTAAACGCTTCATCTCACGGTGATATTGAACATGTAGTGCGGTGATGGCTGCTACGTTTACAATATCCTCCACGCTACAAGATCTTTGTAAAACGTGAGCTGGCTTTCTAACACCCATTAAGAATGGTCCTAAAACTTCGCCGTTACTTAACTGTTGGACTAGTTTGTAGCCAATGTTACTAGAGTCTAGATTTGGGAACATTAAAATATTGGCTCCGCCATCAATTTGACTGAACGGAAAGAATTTTTTACGAATGTTTTCGTTGATGGCTGTATCAGCTTGCATTTCTCCGTCTACGACCATGTCTGGATAGCGTTGTTTTACAAGTTGAGCAGCGTACTGCATTTTCTTAGGCGTAGAGTACATGCCAGTAAAGTTAGAAAAGCTAAGCATAGCAATCTTTGGTTTGATTCCAAAAAACTGCGCTACTTCGGCTGCGTACAGCGATAAACTTGCTAACTGTTCAGCTGTAGGGTCGATGTTTACAGTGGTATCTAAAAAGAATAAAACTTTGTCTTTAAATACCATGATGATCAAGCCACCAGCGACGCCATCTTTTGTAGTACCGATCGTTCTAAGAACAGGGCGTACAGCATCAGCGTAATTTTGCGTAGCACCAGTAATAATAGCGTCTGCATCTCCCATCTCAACGGTCATAGCAGCAAAATATGCGGGATCAGCCATCAATCTTGAGGCTTCATTTAACGTGATTCCTTTGCGCTTACGTCTGTCATAAAAAGTTTTAAAATATTTTTCATGTCCAGGGTGCTTTGAAGGATGTACGATTTGCACATCATCTAAGTTTTTAATACCAAGGCTCTCAATTTTTTCTTTTACTACATCTGGGTAGCCAACTAAGATTGGAGTGGCTATTTGTTCTTCTCTGATAATTGTAATTGCTCTTAGAATTCTTTCCGAGTGCGCTTCTGGAAAAACGATCGTCGGGATATGTTTATTTTCAGCACTATGAGTTCTAACTCGGTTGATAGCTCCACGGATAAAACTTCTGGAAGTTCCTTGCATTGCCTCTAATTTATCTTTGTAAGCATTAAAATCTTCGATTGGCTTTTGCGCTACTCCCGAATCCATGGCAGCTTTTGCTACAGCTGGTGCTACCCATAATAGAACTCTAGGGTCGAAGGGTTTAGGCACAATGTACTCAGGACCAAATTTAAATTTTCCACCAGCGTAAGCTTGAGAAACAGAATCGGGTACATCTTCTTTAGCCAGTCTTGCTATAGCGTGGACGGCGGCTAATTTCATTTCTTCATTGATAGTAGTAGCTCTAACATCTAGAGCTCCTCTAAATATAAACGGAAACCCTAATACGTTATTGATTTGGTTTGGAAAGTCTGAACGGCCGGTTGCCATGATAATGTCATCTCGAACTTCTTTAGCTTGATCTGGGAGTATCTCTGGCTCAGGGTTTGCCATGGCAAATACGATCGGGTTTTTAGCCATCACTTTTATCATGTCAGGTGTAACTGCCCCAGCTACACTTAGGCCAACAAAAACATCCGCATC
>JAGRAL010000278.1 GCA_020434605.1 Bdellovibrionales bacterium | reverse complement strand
CTCAGCCTTACGGTTTTTTCCAGACTCAGTAATTAGTAGGCTTGCTGTATTAGATTTTTGGTCTAACTTTACATCAACCGTTTTTCCGATATCATCTTCTTGATAAATACGAATAGAATCTTTTGTTGGCCTAAATTCACCTGCGCTTAACTGGTGTACCATGCGGTATTGTTTGTTTTGACTTAAATCCTGTTGGTATAAAGCGCTGGCTTGCACTTCTTTTACCTTTTCTTTCTTACCTTGTACGTAAGAAAGTTGACCGTTAAAATATAGTTCAGTTCCCTGTCTATGTTCATTTAGTAAAGCCACACAAAACTGTGCTTCTTTTGTTCTTTTAAAGTCAAAATCAGAGCTATCTACTTTAGTTAATGGATCAATTGCCTCTACATTTATATTGTCTGCCTGGTGACAAGAGTATAGGGCCTTAATTTTAGGAATATCATCACGGCCTCTTAAAACCTCTTTTTTAGAGCAGGGTTGATATACCTTATAAGGATTTGCTTTAGCTACGCTGCTAAAAGCTTGTAATAGTATAAAACCAAGTAGGATGGTTCTTGCTAGTTTCATTGTTTCCTCCAAACGTACCAAAATTGCTTGTGACAACCAAAAATTGTCACTTATAACAATGCCAAAACGGCCACAGGGCCTTTTTAGCGTAACATGGTACTAAGAGTGCAGGGGCTATGCCAGGAGGCTATTTATCTATAATGATCTCTAGAGGGTCGTAATAATCTAGCTGTTGCTGTTGTGGACTGATAGTAGTTGCGGTCCAAGTCTTACCACCAAAGCCAAATATAGGGCCAAAAATAAACTCATACCAAGAGACTTTTCTCTCTAATGTGGCCTGTGATTCTAAGGCATTTTGAACATGTCCAGTAGTCTCATCTTTTGTAGTATAAGTGAGTTGGTAGGTGACTTCAATTTTTGCGTCTTTTTCGACGGCATTAAGAATTTCAAGACTTTTTATCTCTTCAAAACCTTCTTTGCCATTTAGTAGCTCTACGAGCTTTTCTTTAAAATTATTGGTAACTACTAATCTTTCGGATTCACTTAAAGGCGGATAGGAGCAAGCAGTTAGTGAGAGTAAGATGGCTAGGATGCTGAGGCGTAACATAGAAGCTCCAAAATGTTAAAATAGTAGAGAGTAGCTAAGTGAAAGTACACGGTAGGTGGTCACATAATTTTGTCTTGCAGAAGCTACCTTTGAGGTAGAGTCAAACTCATTACTGTAAGACGCTTGCCAATACGCTAGACCAACTTGTCCTCGGCGATTGAACCAATTTGTCAGATAATGAAACTCGCCCCGTACAAATAAAGCGTAGCCATTGTCTTTTACGTTTAAATCCGATTCTTCATCAACACTTAAAGTATAAAGTAAATCCAAACTAGCTTCTAGGTGAATATTACTAGTAATGGTAATCCCTCTCTCAATCCCAATGGCAGGCCCGCTGTAGCCGGTAGCTAAAAAATTAATATCTGGGCTCACTAATTCAAAGTTATTAGCGGTTTGGTGGTACAAAAGTTTAAAAGCAAAGTAGTTACCTTTTCTTAGAGGATCAAATTCAAAGATGTACCTAGGGCCAATATCAATGGTTTGAAAAAACACATCGGCTTCATTCTTATCATTCGAAGCTGGGTATAAAATGTTTTGACCATGTAAGATCCTAAACTCAGTGCCCCAGTGTTCATTAATACGCATCAGCCATTCAGCAGCAACAAACGGCATGGTATCGTCACCAGAATTGATAGCAACACCTGGAGTATTACCCTTGATCTGAATGAGGCCTGTTCTAAGATTAAGTTTAGTTTGTGAACTAGGGTTGTTGTTGATGATCTCATCAATGTAGGCGCGTGATTGTTGCTCAAGATTGGTCTCTTCAGAGCTGTAACCAAGAAATGCGAGGGCCAAGATCAATAACATCATACTAATAGCTTAGAGGACTAAAAACAGCCATGCAATCATAATTTAGGTAAATGTAGAACTGGATCCACAGCTTTTTTCTTGTCTCGTAATTCAAAGTGCAGATGAACTCCTCTGGCATTACCGGTTTGGCCCATCAACGCGATCCTTTGTCCGACTTCGACCCAGTCATTTTCGTGAACTAATATTTTACTATTATGGGCATAAAGACTTCCCCAGCCATTCGGGTGTTCTATGATAATTAATTTTCCAAAGCCTCGGTACTTGTTACCCACATAAACAACTTTTCCATCATGAGCAGCATAAATGGGCTCACCAAAACCTTTTGCTAAATCAATTCCATAGTGATTTTTACGATAAGGAGAAAAACCTCTCGTCATTCTAGCATTATTGACCGGCCACTTAAGAACAAAACTGCGGCTTTGCGTGTATCCAGCTACTGTCCTTACAGGTGCTTTACCACCAGAGGTTCGGTATGGTGCCATCTGTAGGGATGTGCAGCCCGTTAGCATAGCTAATAAAAGTAAGCTTAAACGCATGCTTTAGTATAACCAGAAAAGCACTTTTAGTAAGTCTTTTCTGGCCTTACGTTTTATATATTGGAAAGTCTTTACATAGCTCACGTACTTCTTGATGAATTCTATGCAATGTAGAGTCTTCTGTAAGATTTTTAAGACTTTGATCGATCCATTTTGCAATAAGCTTCATTTCGCTTGTGCCCATT
Organism: Bdellovibrionales bacterium; assembly: GCA_020434605.1. Lineage (GTDB taxonomy): Bacteria > Bdellovibrionota > Bdellovibrionia > Bdellovibrionales > UBA840 > JAGRAL01. The sequence goes on along the minus strand of JAGRAL010000278.1, from coordinate 3,494 downwards.
CCTCTTGATGTAAGAGCGGGAGTACCAATACGAATTCCACTAGTAACAAAAGGACTTCTTTTGTCATAAGGCACGGTGTTTTTATTTACTGTAATGCCGGCTTTACCAAGTCCGATCTCAGCATCTTTTCCTGAAATATTTTGTTTTGTAAGATCAATTAATAATAAATGATTGTCAGTTCCGCCGGTAACTAAATCATAACCGTAGTTAGTTAATTCACTAGCTAGTGATTTTGCATTATCTAAAACTTTTTGGCAGTAGATTTTAAAGGATGGATCAAGTGCTTCTTTAAATGCAACTGCTTTAGCAGCAATGACATGTTCTAATGGTCCACCCTGAATTCCAGGAAAGATTGCCGAGTTGATCATTTTAGAGTTTGCTTCTGAACATAAAATCATTCCACCGCGCGGTCCACGAAGTGTTTTGTGTGTGGTTGTTGTTGTGAAGTCAGCATAAGGAATAGGGGAAGGGTGAAGCCCTGTTGCAACAAGGCCTGCAAAGTGTGCCATATCGGCAAAAAGGTAGGCTCCTACTTCTGTTGCGATTTCTTTAAATTTTGCAAAATCCATTTGTCTTGGATACGCGGAATATCCTGCGATTAAAATTTTAGGTTTTACTTCAAGCGCTGTTTTACGAATGGTATCATAATTTATTAAATTAGTTTTTGGATCTAATTGATAGTGAGCTGCCTTAAACATTTTTCCAGAAAAATTAACAGGACTTCCGTGTGTCAAGTGACCACCGTGAGATAAATCCATCCCTAAAACCGCGTCCCCTGGTTTAGCGATAGAAAAAAAGACTCCAAAGTTAGCTTGCGACCCAGAGTGTGGTTGCACGTTAGCGTGCTCAGCGCCAAATAATTTTTTAGCTCTATCAATGGCAAGTTGCTCGACTACATCTACGTTTTGGCATCCGCCGTAATATCTTTTTCCTGGGTAACCTTCGGCATACTTATTGGTTAAAATAGAGCCTTGTGCTTCAAGCACCGCACGAGACACGTAGTTTTCAGAAGCTATCATTTCTAGCTCAAACTCTTGTCTCTCGGTTTCTTTTTGGATACTGGCATAAACTTCGGGATCATTTTTTTGTAACATAAGATCTCCTTGCGCTCTCAGGATATAATCGATTTAAATAAACTCTACAATCAAAGATGTATCAGTCAAGATAGAACTAAGAAGCTATTATTTACCTAATTTTTTGACTCGGTCCAAGTGACGCCCGCCCTCAAACTCTGCATTGATAAAAGCAGTTAGAATATCGGCAGCATGATCAGCTGTGGTGTGACGAGCACCAAGGCACAAAATATTAGCATCATTATGACCACGGGATAAAATCGCAATGTCTTCATTCCAGCAAAGGGCAGCCCTGATTTGAGGATATCTATTTGCCTTTATAGCCATGCCTTGCCCTGACCCACAAATAAGTACACCCATTTGTTTTGGATCATCTATGATGGCTCTAGCGACCTTGTCAGCGTAATCAGGATAATCCACACGCTGATCTGAATCAGGGCCTAGATCAGTCCATTCAATATCGTCATGAAGTTTTTTAAGTTCTTCTTTAAGATCAAAGCCTGCGTGGTCGGATGCGATAAACAATTTCATACTAGCATTGTGTTCCCACTAGGGGAGATGGGCAAGTAGGCATTGTGAGAGGAGCAAGGCGTTATTATGTTAGGGAATAATTAGCCGGCCTTAAAGCTTAAACTTAATTCTTTGCCAGGTCGCAATTTCACAAAATTGTCGGACTGATACCCGCTTAACTAAAACCTACAAGTACATCTGCTTGGGCATTATCTTGCAATCGAGACTTAGCTCAACCGTAAATAGGTGCTTGACTAAATGTCCATTATACCGTACACTAATTTAAACACAATAAGTTACTCCATATGCAAAACATTAAGCTATCAAGATTGGTATGATAGCTTAGAACACAAAAGCCAGGCAGAAGTTGAAAGACGTCTTATGAAAATTTCTGAAGATGGATTTTTTGGCAAAAATCCTAATAAACATAAATTATTAGGTGATAAGCTAGAAGAATTAAAATTTCATGATCAAAATGGCATGAGAATATATTTTGTTAGAACAGGGAAAAAAGAAATCACTTTACTTTTAGGAGGCTTTAAAAATGGACAAAAGAAAGACATTAAAAAAGCAAAGGCACTTATTTGTTAAAGACATGCCCATAGTAAAACTTAAAAAAGGAGTTAAAGTAAGCGCGCATGATCCGCATGAGAAACTTAAAGATAAGGACTTTATTTATAATGCACTTCTTGAGTGTCTTAAAGCAGGTGATTCGCAAGCCTTTTTAGATGTTATCGATAGCTACTACCAGGCGATGAATAAGTCGAAAACCTTAGACAACTTAAACTTAAGTCGAAGTACATATTATGAGGCAGTAAAAAAGAAGGCTAATCCCAGTCTTAATACCATCATGAAACTTATAAAGGGTATAAGTAAGGCGGGTTGATTTTTTCATTGTTATTAATTCTACTAAGAGACATTGTTTTATCAGGACCTAGGTCTATAGGCCCTGTTTTATACTTCTAATGCGACATCTCGACTCTAAAACCACTCTATTATATCCGAAATACAAGTTGAGGAATTTTTTATGATTTTCTTGTTTTCGGTTCTTACATTCTATTTTGCTTCAGCAACCGATGCACCTTTAAATATATGTTACTTCTCGTTAAATAACGAAAAAGAATTTGGTGTGACAAAAAACTTTATAGATAAACTTAATAAAAATTCTCCAAGAAAAATCCAAGTACAAGAATTTATGTCTGAGAGTGGAACGCCAGAGAATGATTTTCAAAAACTGGTCGAATCAGGAACTAAATGTGATGGTCTCGTGATTAGTGGACATCACACCGGAAGCTTTGGCGGAGCTAGAGCAAACGGATCTTTAGAGGTAGATTTTTTAGAAAAACTATCTTGTAATGATAAATATAAAGACTGGTTTTCTGGTGTTAAAGCCTTATGGCTACAGGGTTGTAGAACAATGGGTGTAGGAAAGATCGAAGCTACTCAAGAAGGAGACCTGCAATTTAGTGCTGATTTTCATACTGAGAGGGTAGGGGCGGTCCTAGAAGAAGACCACTTGAATTTATCTTTTGCAGATTTAAACATGGAGTTTAGTGCTACTCTTGACCAAGACAATCCCTTATCAGAAAGATATTTACGAATCTTTCCGACGGCGACAACCTTTGGTTGGACACGTACAGCTCCTGGAGTGAACGCAAGGAGCGAATTATCACTATTATATCATATGGCCCATATGGCCCAAAAAGAAAATTACTATGACGTTAAAGACAATCCCATTATTGATCCATTAAACGATATTACTCCAAAACAGGCAGTAGAATTAGCTACCGCTGTAATAGATACTATCACAAAACCCAATGATCACTGCGAAGCCAGTGCTATTGATGCGTGGATTGCCCACGGAACGCCTATTAAAAATAAAGGCTTAGGATTTTCTAATCCTGATCTAAA
>JAGRAL010000277.1 GCA_020434605.1 Bdellovibrionales bacterium | reverse complement strand
CTTGAGGAAATCACCCCACCATTTTTAAATTTTAAGGTCGAGACTACAACCAGCAAAGTTGTGGCGAAAGGTACAAAAATCACCTACAAATTAAAACTGCATGGGATTCCTCTAAAATGGCACACTACAATAGAAGACTTTGCAGCAAACAGTTTCTTTATAGATAACCAAACCAAAGGTCCCTACAAACGTTGGCATCATACACACACGTTTACACCTTTAAATAAAGGCACACTCTTAGGAGACCGAGTTTTGTATAGACTCCCTTTTGGCTGGCTTGGTAGATGTGTAGCCCACTTTTACGTAAAAAAAGATGTTCAAAAGATTTTCAGCTACCGTACACAGACTTTGAAAAAAAGGTTTCATCTACGCCAGATGTAGAGCAAAGCTATATTGGTTAATTACTCAAAATAATGCGCTTAGTATGGTGATTTAATTACTTTATAATATTGATGCGCGTTATAATTTTATTACTGACACCATAAAATTTCTTTTCCATTATGGGCACATGAAATTTTTAACATTAATACTATCTCTGTTTAGTTTTACGGCACATGCAAAAACCGTAAAAGTTTACTGTCAACCTGATGGTACTAATGCTGTTAGTTTCACGTTGGCTGCATCCCTAGAAATTGACGAAGAAACAAGCAATACCACAACAGATTTATTAGTGTCCTTTAAAGATAATGAAAGCGACACACCTTCACAAATTATAAATACCAAAGGGTATCACCGCAACATTCTGGATGAGACCAGCTATACTTATTTATTTCCTTTATCTAAAAAGTCTATGATTGTTCACTTTATCTTAAGACTAAATACCGATCAGGCTTCTGAAGTTGAAACGGTAATGAGTAAAAAATATTTATCACATTGCTCAATCGTTGATTGATCCCATAAAAAAATAGCTCCTAAGCGGAGCTATTTTTAAATTCATACAAATAAAATTAAACTTAGTAATTGATTGTCGATCTGTCGTTTAACTTTTGTTTTGGACGATTATTTTTTGAGTATCTATTTTCAAATGCTGCTATTTGCTCTTTAGAAAACTCTATGGACGTATTTAATACTACCCAATTTACCCCCTCAGAACATGGTGGGTATGTAAGTGAACCAGCATAATTATACAATGTCATTTTTGCAGGAAGTAAAGAACTTAAAGCAAGAGGCTCTGTAACTTCTTTGCTTGCGCTTTTTCCCTCAGGAAATGAAGCAATGATTTGATCCGCTATTGGATTTGCTTTACCTGATTTAACAAACACACTTACTACTGCGTAAAAATCTTTATCATTTTTGTGTATAAATTGAATCTCTAAAGGAAATGATTTTCCTGACAAGCTATGTTCACTTGGGCTGTGAAAATCAACCGTTTGTAAATTATAAACACTAGTTCTCATCTTTACATTACCACCTTCATTTGGACGTAGGCGAAGTAAGTTACCAGTGTCTTCAACACTTACTTTTGTAGTGTTATATGCAGCGGTGAATGGATTATTTTTTGTAGGTTTTTGCCATTTTAAATCAACCGGAGATTGGTGCTTTCCTTCTTTACACATAATAAAGCTTGGATCTAAATCTCCCCAATATTGTGGAGCAAAGGCACCACTGTATGACCAAACTGCATCTACCGGACTTGCTGGGGCAACAACCGGACTTGTGCTTTCAGCTTGTGGCATACCGCCATCTTCTAGTGGAGGTGGTATATCAACTTTTTCAGCACTTGAGCAGCCAACAATAAAAGTAAGAGCTGCTGCGGAAATCAATCTACGAATCATTCTAAACTCCTTTTATACTTTTACATCATCAAGTATAGAGCGAAAGATTTCATAGGCCAAAAGATTTTTTGAATTGCTAATTACTGCACAAAGGTCGAGTACTACGCCATCTGATTTAAAAATGAGCGAGCACGATCAGTAGCAGGGTTTTTAAAAAAGAGACTGGGGTCTCCCTCTTCAATAATAATACCTGAGTCAAAAAATATTACTCGATCAGCAACTTTTTCAGCAAAGTTCATTTCATGCGTAACTACCAACATCGTCATTCCAGAAACTGCTAAATCCTTCATAACATTTAAGACCTCATGAGTAATCTCAGGGTCTAAAGCACTGGTTACTTCATCAAACAACATAACTTGCGGATCCAGCGCTAAAGCTCTGGCGATAGCGACACGCTGTTGCTGCCCACCGGATAATTGATGTGGGTATTTATAAGCATGTGCAGAAAGATCGACTTTCTTTAATAAAACCTTAGCTTGTTCGATGGCTTTTTCTTTCTCAGCCTTTTTTACTTCCATGGGGGCAAGGGTAATATTATCTATCACAGACATATGTGGAAAAAGATTAAAGCTTTGAAATACCATTCCAACTTTTTTAGTAAGACTTTGATTGTACGTGTCTGGTAAAACTCGTACACCATCGACAACTATCTCACCTTGCTGAAAAGTTTCAAGACCATTGATTGTTCGTATAAAACTAGATTTACCTGATCCAGAAGGTCCAATGATGGCTACTACTTCTTGTTTTTGCACTTCTAGAGAAATACCTTTTAAGACTTCGTGAGTTCCATAGGATTTATGCAAGTTCTTTATAGAAATCATAAATACCTCTTAGCAAGATAAGTCACTACGTTAATCATAAATGTTAGGAGCAAATAAATCATAGCAATAGTTGTTAATACTGGTACTGGCATAAAGGTTTCGCTAGAAATTCTTTGGCCAGATAAGGTCAGCTCTAAAAGCCCAATAGCCGAAGCAAGAGAAGAGTCTTTTGATAGTGCTATAATATTATTAATAAGCGGAGGTATTACAATGCGAATTGCCTGAGGCAGAATAATAAATTGCATCGTTTGAATTTTACTAAACCCCAGCGAGTGCGAAGCCTCAAACTGCCCCTTAGGAATCGCTTCGCCGCCAGCACGTATTACCTCTGCGTTGTAAGCACCCACATTTAATGCCAATGCAAGACAAGCAGCTGTAAATTCATTTAATTTTAAAAAAGGAATGATTTCTGGAAGCGCATAATAAACAAAAAGAATCTGAACAATCAATGGCGTTCCTTGAAGAACCCATACTAAAAATGATGCTGGTAGGTTTATGACTTTATTTGCGCTGTATTTGCTTAGACCTAAAATAAAGCCAATCAATAATCCAAAAAATCCTGCGATCAGAGTTAAATAGACTGTCGTTCTTGCTCCTTCAATAAAAAGGTCAGCACGAGAGCCAATCGGTTCGGGCATCATTGGAACAACTACTCTAAGGATAATGTATGCGACCGCAATGCTTACAGTAATCCATGCCAGCACCAAAAGCGACTTTAGCTTGGAATCAATATATTTAAGACCTTTAGGCTGGGCGACAGATGTCATGATTACTTACAACGAATGTCTTCTGAGTAATATTTTTCGCTAATCGACTTATAAACTCCGTTAGCTAAAATTTTCTTAAGCCCTTCGTTTAATTTTTCGACTAATCCTTTGTTATTTTTAGCTACAGCCATTGCCACTTGTTCTGAAAACAGAAGATCGCCAGTTACCATTTTCATCTTTTTGGCATGAGCTTGAATTGATTCTTTGGCAATAAAGCGATCTGTCACAAGTGCGTCCACTCGTCCAGCCATTAAATTTTGAAATGAATCCGTATCTTTTGGGTATGTTTTAATATCTTTTAAACCAGGAACTTTTTGTAAAGCCGTTAGGTAAGTTGTCCCTACTTGGACAGCCACTGTCTTTCCAGCCAAGTCTTTTGCTGTTAGTGGTCCACCTGCTTTAGTCACAATAATACCACCTGTACAATAATGTGGGTTTGTGAACTCAACAGCCTTAGCTCTTTCTGGTGTAATTCCATGAGACGCAATCACTACATCATACTTATTTTGATTAAGACCAATTAAAAGTGAGTCGAACCCGTATGTTTTCCAGTTTACTTTTAAACCCAGTTCTTTAGCTACGGCATTAGCCACATCTACTTCAAAACCAGTAAGTTCTTTTCCTTTAAAATAATTAAAAGGAGCAAAGGCACCCTCAGTAGCTATCTCAATGGTTCCAGATTCTTTAATTGCTTTAAAGTCTCTTGCTTCAGATACAGAAAAAAATAGGACTGCGGCTAATAAAAAATTCATAATAAACTCCCCAAACTTGATCCTCTGCTTTTACAAAGACTGTGTTGATTCGGCAAGCAAAAAACCTAGATACGAAAAAATATCCTCTGATACCTAAACACCGTAGCGTCGTTTGGCGGATTCTAACACAGGAGCTCTCCACTTATCTCTTAGGCCCACCCAATCCACCTTAGGATTCCATGCTTTTAATTTCATAAATAGACCTATATTATTTCTATCAAGCAGTACCAGCTCTTGCCTAGGAGAAGGTCTGTTTTTCCACGAAATATCAGTGACAAAATCTCGAATCATACCCAAGGCATTGGGATACTGTGCTTGGTATACTCCCGGCTGAATATATGGTGAATAGATTTTTTTAACTAAGTCAAAGTGAGTTTGAATAAAGTCTTCAGTGTCTCCATCTTGAAGAACACGTAGGTTTTTTGCTGCTTTTTTATAGATATTTATATCATCTACCTCTACCGAGTATTGAAGCATACAATAATCTTCCACAAAATCCGTGTCAAAACTACGAACAGCACCAAAATCCAACCAAATCATTTGGCCTGAGTTAAACAAAAAGTTACCATTTTGTGGGTCAGCATGAATTTTTTTTAAATGAAAAAAGCAAAACATAAATGACTCATAAAGTGTGGCGCCTAATTTGTCTTTGGTCTCTTGGTCGTAAACCATTGTGTCTTCAAACGGCTCACCCTCTACAAACTCAGTAACCAATATACTTTCAGAGGACACATCACTGTAAACTTTTGGAATTTTAATATTAGGAAAATGAGGATCTAGTTGGTAGCCAAAATAAATCGTATGTCTTGCTTCTGTATGATAGTCACACTCTTCTAAAAGACAGCGTCTGAGCTCTACGATCAAATCATTTAAATTAGGTTTTGAAGTCATAAATAAACCTACAAACATATCGATCTTATCAACGCTCTTTAAATCATTCTCAATAGCTAATGCAATATTAGGGTATTGTATTTTAACCGCCACCCAGTCGCCCGACATCAAACGTGCCCGGTAAACCTGTCCAATCGATGCAGCTGCTATGGCTGTTTCATCAAAGTAAGAAAATACCTCTTTGGGTTTCTTTTGAAATTGTTCAAAAAATAGTTTTTCAACGACCGAAAACTCTAATGACGGAGAATCTTTTTGTAGGGTTCTAAACAAATCCGTGATTTCTTTGGGGATAATAGCACCCTCGGTGATTGATAGCATTTGCCCTAACTTCATCCAACCGCCCTTTAATTCACCCATCGATTTAATGATTTCAGTGGCAGCCTGTATCCTCTCAACGTTATCCTTAGTGTTTCTGACTTTGTCGTATACGTAAGAAGCGGAGGCACTAGCCACTGCTTTACCTAATGTAAATAGACGTGAAGTAGAGGATGTCTTAAACTTTTTTTGCATTGGCCCTGGAGTATAAGTGATTTTTTTCAATTATAGTAGACCTAAGATAAGCTATTCCTATAAATGAATCTGTCGTTTGAATAATTTGCTATCAATGTAGACGAATTGACTTATTTGCGGTAGAAATCCGCAACCGATAAAATGAGTAAAATATATGAAAGTTTGGACATTAAGTAAGGACGCACACAAGCGATTTAAGTATCTACACCCTTGGATATTCTCGAATGAGTTAAATCATAGCCCTAAGGGAATCGAGCCGGGGGCACTGTTAGAATTACATGATAGTAGCGGAGACTTTCTGGCCTACGGCTACGGACACCCTAACTCATTGATTTGCTTTCGTGTATTAAGTCGTCAAAAAACTGAAGTTCCCGATCACAAATGGGCGTTAAAAAAACTAATTCACGCACAACAACTTCGCACTCTTACTGGGGTAGATAAGGCAAGCTATCGCCTTATCTTTTCAGAGGCTGATGGAATTCCTGGTCTTATCATTGATAGATTTATAACAAACAATCAATCTAGTGTGTTTGTAATTCAGCCACACACCGCCGGCGCAGATACCCTACTCCCCATGATTACTGAGGCTTTACATATCTTTGCTAAAGAACATCTACAGATTCCTTCATATTCATTTGTAGTAGCCAAAAACTCTACATCTCGTACACTTGAGGGTCTAGAAGTAGAAGGCAAAGAGCTCGTTTTTGGCGATGCCGACTTAGAAAATCAAGAAATTCTTTTAAGACATCAGGATACTACAATTAAAGTTTACGCTGACTTACTACATGGTCAAAAAACAGGGTTCTTTTTAGACCAACAACAAAATGTAAATCATATTTTACCACTACTAAAAGGAATGAAGCAAAAAACCGTCCGCATTTTAGATATTTGTTGTTACGTAGGGCAATGGAGTTCGCACTTAGCACATTACTTTAAACAGCTTGGAATTGAAACCCATTGTGATTTAGCCGACAGCTCTGCCAGCGCCTTAGACTTAGCCTACAAAAATGTTTCGCAATATTCAAATAACGTACAGGCTATAAAAATGGATGTTATGCAAGACTGGGGAAAAATACACGGGCAATACGATATTATTATTTGTGATCCTCCTGCCTTTGTGAAAAAGAAAAAAGATTTGGTCTTAGGTTTAAAAGCGTATACTAAACTAAATAAAGAAAGCATGTTCAGGCTCGCAAGTAACGGCATGTACATTACTTGCTCCTGCTCAGGCTTAGTCAATGAAGAGGACTTTTCAAATGCAATCGCTAGAGCGCATCAGCTGAGTCAAAAAAATCTGCAGTGGATATATAAAGGTGGACACAGCCCTGACCACCCGTGGCTTTTAGAGTTTTCGCAAGGTTACTATCTTAAATGTATGGCAGCGTACAATGTATAAGTCTGATCTACCTATACATTCTGTTCTTATATCCCCTATCCACCTAGCAGAACAACTAAAGGTTGAGCTAGAAGGAGTTCAGTATACACAAGAAGATCTCATATTCTTTGTACACGAACAAACCGATAAAAAATGGATATGGCCAAATACAGTATGGTTAGAACCAAAAGTTTTAAAAATAGAATCGATCAAAGATGCTTCTAACAAACTACGAAGTATTTTTAGAGGTGCTTGGCAATCCTATACCCCTTATCTACACCGCAGAACCAAATTGATCGAAGAAAATATCAAGGTATTTAAACCAAAGCGCTATAACTATCTTGATAACTTAAGCCCTTTTGCTGAGTGGATGTTACTAGATGAAACTACTATTCTTTACTCGTTAAGAACATCAGCAAATGCACCGATGGGACAAGTGGAGTTTAATGAAGATAAAACTTCCCCCCCATCCCGTGCGTACCTAAAACTTTGGGAAACTTTTACTTGTCATATTTCTCCTCCGACTAATAATGACATTGTTATGGATCTGGGGGCTTGTCCAGGAGGATGGACCTGGGTTTTGAAAAACCATGCTTCAAAAGTAATTAGTGTGGATAAAGCACCTTTAGATAAAAAAATTCTAGCCGCTAGCAATGTTACCTACTTAGCGCAAGACGCCTTTAAGTTGCGTAAAGAGGATGTGCCCGAGGTTTCATGGTTATTATCAGATATTGCTTGTTACCCAGAGAAATTACTTGAGCTTGTTCAATATTGGATGACTGCTGATACAATTAAAACTTTTGTTTGCACGGTAAAACTTCAGGACAAATTTAACCCAAGCTTAGTAGAAGATTTTCAAAAAATACCAAACTCTAAGTTGTTTCATTTATACCAAAATAAAAATGAATTAACCTGGATACTACAGCGTTAATGGCGATCTAGTTCTTTAATTTCAAACAATATCCACTCGTTTCCTATTTTTTTATAGGTAAATACAGCTAAATAACTTTGATCAAATAGTGGCTTTAAATCATAGGACACATCCACAATCGTCTCGGACTGCGCCACAATTTTTTGACTTAGAAAATCAACAAATAGTTTTGTCTTTAAAAGAAAAAATGTAAGCCCAGACATTTCCTTAAATTTAAAACCTGGAGTTTTGCTATTTAGTATATCGCGAATAAAACTATGAGCCATTTGCTTTAAGAAAACTCTGGCTTTAGAAGAACTAGGTTCTACTTTTGCAATTACAGAAAACTTTTTTTCGGAAAGTCTTAATGCTTCCTCAACTACAGAGTTTGATACTGCTTCAATATCAATGTAACGCTCAATCCGTTCAGCATCACCATCCCTAGCTGCTGATATAACCTTAACCAGTGTATATGAAGGCTGCTTCTCCCAATAAAAAACTGTGGCCGCAATTGCTGCAGCCACGATCAAAAATAGTATTACAACTATTTTCTTCTTCACTACGGCTTCCACGGGAAGTTATAAGGTAAGCTTAATGATAACATTGTTAACTTAACTTTGTTTCCACTAAGTCCATCTGCATCCCCAACTGTGTCTATATCTCGTTCTTGATAGCTAATATTTACTGTAACAAAAGGAATACCGCGAACACCAACACCTATGTTATATCCTTTCCCTTCTGTTTCAACATCAGCTCCCGCATTGTATTCTTTTAGTGTAGCCTCATGTTTAATAATATACGACGCCCACACTTGTATGTAAGCCGGAAATTTATATCCAATAAAAAAACCACCATCTTTGGTATTATAATCAAACTTTTCTTCTCCGGTTGCCTCGCGCT
>JAGRAL010000276.1 GCA_020434605.1 Bdellovibrionales bacterium | reverse complement strand
ACAGATTTCATTACGCCACTTACCCGCTTCGGATATTATAAATATAATATTCACCCAGAAAATAACATCCGAAAACATTTGATACGCCAAGGCTCTTCTGACTGTATCCTCTGTGATATGCAAAAGTATAAATTCTATAAACACTAACCTTGAGATTTTAGTAGCGGATCTTTTAATTCTAAGTTTTTGCTGTTTAACAGTATCAATTGAGCCGGTAGAGAAAATAATTTCTAAACAAATAGTTAAAAGAAGTCTAACCGCTCTATAAATATAATAAATTTGAAAATAGTATAAAAAAATTGCTAATTCTTTAAAGTCTGTATCTCTAATCAGTGAGCTAGCAAAACTAATACTTATAATCATTCCAACTGAGGGAACAAATGGATTAAGCCTTGAAATCCATACCGCAAAACCAGTACGTCTTCTATAATCTAGCATGGATTTAGAAATTAAATCTTTTTTAATTGCATCGAGTTTATTAGAAGTCCAACTCAGTATCCTCATTAAAAAAAATGGAATTACTACGAGAATAAATAAAATAAATATTTGTCGTACTAAATCGATCCAGCCATCTAAGCCAGAGGCAAACTTAGATTTTATTTCAGTCCACTTACTCAAGCCCCCAGCAATGAACCTAAGGGGCACCACTCTAATTTCGCGCAGTAAAATACCGACATTCTTTTCATTAAGCCCGCGAGGACGGTCGCAGCCTACCTGATCGCATGCATGCAAGAATTTAGCACGCAAAGTGCCGGCATCTTGTAGTAACTTAAAGTTCTTTACCTTCAAATCATTTAATAGCTTTGTTCTTTCCTCAACCAGCTGCGACTTATGTGAGCCAAATTTTTTGTAGTTAGCTACATAAGAGCCGTATGCTTGTTGATCATCTTCGCTATCAGTAGGCTGTGGCAATAATTCAGGAGCTTCAACCGTTGATTGCAATTCCATTTCAGAGAAAACCTCTAAAAGTTGATCCACAGTGTTTTCCCAAATATCACTTACTTTTGAATAACCATCTTCTAAACGGCTTGATGTCGCACCAACGCTTGTGTCTACCTTCGATAAGTCCGATTGTAGTTCCGCTAGCTTTTCTTGCTTTGTTTTTAATCTCGCAACAAATACTTCATGCTCGGAATCCAGCGCTGAAGATTGCGCTTCCAAGGTTGTCTCAGCTGCAGCAACCGCACTAATAGGTTGGTTCTGCACATCTTTATCAACTGACGTTTCACTGGCAGAACTTGCAGAATGACTAAAAGAAATAAAACAACATAGTATATTAACTAATAAAATGTTTTTCATTTTAAAATGGTAGCATACTCATGCTTTAATTCAATTCATCCGTCTGCTGACAAATACTATTAACGCGTACCGGTGGGATACATCGATCTTTATTTATTACAAAGAAAATTCGAAAGTATTAAATTTAATTTCAGAGCTAGCTAACTCAATGCGATTTTCGGGAAGCCTTACCGTACTGCCATATTGCCAATCCCCTACTATAGGACTTCCCAAGCCTGCTAATTGAGCTCTGATTTGATGCGTTCTACCTGTTACTAAATTTATTTTTAATCTAAAGACGTCTTTACTATCCTGTTCGCAAGCAATGATTTGCAAAATACACTTTTGCCAGCCTGGAATTTGCTTTGATGATACTTTCTTAGGCGCTCTTGGGCTTGGCTCCATATAATGAATAAGATCACCCAAGGCGACACTTACTTCTGAATGCACCTTAGCCACATACGTCTTACTGACTTTACCCTCTACAAGATACTGGTTAAATTGCTTTTGAAAGCTTTCACTTTTAGCAATAACCATTAAACCACTAGTAGGCACATCTAGCCTATGAGTTATAAATAAATTTTTATTAAGTTTGGACTGCAAGTACGATAATAAATTTTCATTATAATTATCCACAGAAGCATGTACACTAAGACCTGATGGTTTATTGATAAGTAGAAAATCATCATTCTCAAAAACCAATATATCTTCTAGGTTAAGTTTAGTCATATCGTACCGACGCGGCTTTGTATGAACGCGCAGATAATCACCTGCAGACATAGAGGTATTTTTAAGAATTCTTTTATGATTTAGATAAATAGAACCTAAATGTAATAAGTCTTGCACTTCAGATACAGTCATTTTTAAAGATTCAGATACAACGAGCACAAGTTCTCCCGCGGATGGACTTAAAAAGTGCATCACACCGTACTCATGACCTCTTTTTTGTATCACTACATCTTCACTCATACCCATTACTTAGTAGCACATTTTAAAAGAATAGGTATGTTTTTGTTGTTAAACATGCACTTCAGCCACTAGAGGTAAATGATCGGATAAAAACCTAAATTTTTTATCAAAAACCCTAATGGCCTTCACTGGCTTGATCCCTTTATAATATATTCGATCCAAAGAAAATACAGGGAGTATGCTGGGCGAAGTTGGAACCAATATTCCTTTTAATTGCTCAAACACTTCCCTCAACTTCATCTCGGATTTGAACTTATCGTGTATTTCGCAATTCCAATCTTTAAAGTCTCCTGCAAAGAGCATATTTTCACTAGCAGAGGTACAAGCTGTAATAAGTGATCTTAACTGGCTAAACTGCTTATATCTCCCCTTTGCTATCAGGTCTAAATGAGTACAAAACAAATGTAGAGGGGTATTATTCTCTGGGACAACCTGAGCATATAAAAGTCCTTTTGATTCAAATGCGTTTGTAGAAATATTTGAGTTATTAGTCTTTTGAAATAAGAATTTCGAAAGTATTATGTTACCGTACTGGTTACCACATAAAGACTTAGAATTTAATCCACTAATTTTATGCGGCCAATTTGCATTTTTTAATCTATCCAGAAATCCATCCGAATCCTCATTTTGTATAAACTCTTGTAAAAAAATAATATCTGCATTTACGGTATGAATTAATTCGTAAATGCTTTCCCATGTTTTTTGTCTAGAAAAAAGCGCTCTGCCCTTATGAATGTTATAACTTAAGATTTTTACTACCATAGACATCCTGTCCTTTATAAATCTATAAATATTAAGTAACTTTTAATGGGGAATTAAGTGGAAGGTTGGAACTGCTCTTATTTATCAAAGACTGCTTTATTAGCTTTAATACATCGATCCTCATATAATTCCCCTATATAAAGTGGTTTCACACGCACATCACTACATTATAAATCAGCCACTAATAATATCCTTAAGAATCTATAAATTAATTGTGAATATCTCTTAACAAATAGTCTCTTATGCAGACGTTATATGGAATAGAAATGGATTATATTGATACTAGGCTTATCTTTAAATTGCGTCTATTTACACATTAATAGTAACCTTGTGGTATGCAAGACGATGAAAAGCCTGAGGAAGGCCTAGAAGATTTAGTAGATAGCTTTTTACAAAGCCGAATTGCCGAGTATGAGCTTTTACAATCGAGCTTATCAAACAAGGATTTTGATACAATTCAATCTTATATGCATAAATGGAAGGGGTTTTGTGGACCCTATGGTTTTGGCCCGCTTGCAAAGTTAAGCGCCGACCTAGAAGAAGCTGCAATGGAACAGTCATATGACCACTGCGAAAAGCTATTAAAAGAAATTCATTTGTACCTTAAAAAAAGAAGTCAAAAATAAGGGCGTGTACTCACTTCAGAGACCTTGCACACCCAAAACTATTTATAGGCATTAATTACTTTGCCCTCTAATTTCAGCAAGACATCTTTTGCTCCCAGACCACCCGCGTAACCACGAAGCTTACCATCTTTACCTATAACCCTATGACAAGGAATTATAATTGAAATTGGATTTTTACTATTTGCTGTACCTACCGCTCTAACTGCTTTAGGCTTTTTTATATCTATCGCCTGCTCTTGATAGCTTCTAACCTCTCCATAGGGTATTCGAACCAAACTTTGCCATACACTCTTTTGAAAATCGGTACCCAAAGGGTTTAGAGGAATATCAAATGCCTTCCTATCTCCCTTAATATATTCTGATAGCTGCTTAATTATGGCATCATGTAAATCTGTTTTTTTAGTAACTATATCGCCATTCATTTTCTCTAGAAACATCGGCCAATTATCATCAAACGCAAGAACTTTTAAGCCTTTATCATCTGTAACAATATGTAGACATCCTAATTTTGAATTCCATTTGTGATAGTAATTCATAGTAACCTCATCATTTATAAGAATAGTATATATAGCCAAAAACTAAGCATTGCTAGCCGAAATCGGACTTTGTCACCTAGCTTAAAATAAAATTGACACTTCCTCACTCTTAAATACACTAAAGCAACTACAAAGGGGTTAGTATGAAGTCATTTTTAATCGTTTTACTGTTTACACCATCTGCATTTGCAACAAGCTTTAATGTCACACCTGGTCTATGGGAAATTCATAGTACAGTCGAAGTCGATGGCAAAAAATATGATCCACAAGCAGAAATGAAGAAAGCCATGGCAAATATACCTGAAGCCCAAAAAAAACAAATGATGGAAATGATGAAAAGTATGAATAAAGAAAATGATGTAATATCAAGCCTTACAATGAATAACCTATGTATCACAAATGAAATGCTAAAAGATGGAAGCCTTTTAAAAACCGACAAAAAAGATAAGTGCGATTTTAAAATCAAAACGCATACGTCCACTAAATTGGTTGGTGATTTTAAATGTAAAGACGGAGCCAAAGGAAGTGTCGACTGGACAGGAGTCAACAGCAAGTCTTATAAAGGTGTGATTGATGCAACTGATGCCAGAGGCAAAAGAGCAAAAATCAATTATCAATCTAAGTTTATAAATAGCAAATGTGGCTAGGATTTTGTAAGTAACTTAGCAGCCTTAGCATCCAGAAAACAATGCAAGTCTGGATGCTTTTGCAAGTATATACAGGGCCATTCATTAGAATCACTTCCTTCAACTAGCTGTTTGACAGCCTGACTTTTAGAGTCTCCTGTGGCAAGAAGCACAATTGTCTTAGCATCACTTATCGTCTGAATCCCCATTGTAAGAGCTTGCTCTGGCACTGGGCCTTTAAACCTGTTCTGATTGGCATTTCGACTTGCCACAGACAAATCAATCAATCTTGTTTTACTGTTTTTTTCAGAGCCAGGTTCATTAAAAGCTATATGCCCATTGTTTCCCAAACCTAAGATTTGCAAGTCAATACCACCACTACTACGAATTTTGTCCTCATATTCTTCACAGTGTCTCTCATGGTCAGTTCTTAATCCATCCAGAGAATAAGAGTGGTTTTTTTTACTATCAATGTTTTTTAAAAAAGTATCGTAAATGTAATGTGTAAAGCTAGACGAGGACGAGGATGCAAGCCCGTAGAATTCATCTAAATTAAATGTAGTCACTGATGAGAAACTAAGTTGTTTTTGCTGGTATAATTCTATTAGATTTTCATAAAGCCTAGTAGGGGTATTGCCTGCCGCCAGCCCCATACAAAGCTTTGGTTTAGCCATTATTTTTTTAGCAACAAAATTTGCCGCTTCTAAATACAGTAATCTTAAATCTGAAAAAACATGGATTTTCATACGCTAAATTTTTTTAATCTGTCTGTCGTATCTTTTAAAAAGTTTTTAAGATGCCTGTCTACCAACTCCATCGGTGTTAATGATCTATCTAGTAAAAGTGGTTTGTAATCCATAGCAAAAGTAATCGCTGATTCATTATCAACTTCATTAGATTCAAAAAAGGTGGCATTAGAAATTCTTCGCGCCATCGCAGCTTTATCATATGGTTTTCCACCGTTGATTTGACTCTTGTAAACAGAGCACAAATCCAAAGCCAGTGATTCATGATCCGAAGAACCCAGTACAACTTTATCCTTATCATTCATCCAATCTAAACTACGCCACACTTCACAGCCGTAAAAACCCTCGATACTCAACTTAGTATCTAAAGCTCTAACAGCATTAATGGTATGCATAGCTACAGCCACATGGGTATCGTGCTTATCTACCAAATTATGAGTGTAGATATAAGTAGGCATGGTAGCTAATAATATTTCTGAAAGCTGTTCTTGCAAGTGATAGTTACTTATTTGTTTACACTCTAAACTTGAAACACCTAATTGTATTTGAGCTGCATATTTTCCTATTTTTGCAGCTTCATTTTGCTCGCGTCTTCGAATTTCTACCATCTCTTCGTTTGTAGTATTTTTATAGGAGCCTGTTCTTGGGCTATTAGCACCGTCAGTGACTGTAAGTCCTCCAAACCACTTATCGCTTGATTCGTAACATGCCAAAATACCATGGATAGCGAAAATTTCTAAATCATCTGCATGAGCCCCTATTGCTAAATGAGTGACTCTCTTTAAAGCCTCTGAGGATGTTAAATTGTCAGGCACATAGATATTGTCATCGCTTATGTGTTTCATATAATAAGCATGGCAACCTATAACCTACAGCGCAAGCTCTTTATAAATTAACAGACTATCTTTTTATTTGTCGGTATCTTTCAGACAAAATAATAGCAATGGCTGTGCTTACATTTAAACTTTCTACCTTTCCAGATCCAGGAATCATGATTCGTTCGTCTTGTAAGCCAAACGCTTCTTTGCTTAAACCATCCCCTTCTTCCCCAAAAAGAAGTACTGTCTTACCACCAAATATATGTTTGTAGACTGAGCTTCCTTGGTGGCTACTCGTTGTAAGTACCTTATAGCCATTTTTCTTAAGACTGAGCATAGATGCTTTTAGATCTTGAATTGATATATTTTGAATGACTTCAGCCCCACCCTCTGCCGTTCTTATGGCAGCGCCACTAGACAGTGATTTGACATCCATGGAGGCAATCGCAGAAACACCAAAGTGAGCAGCTATACGAATAATAGCTCCAATATTATGAGGGTTACCAATATTTTCTAAAACTAAGAGCACAGAATCAGTTTTCTTTTTTTCTGAATCAATCCAGTCTGACAGTGAGGTTGATTTTGGTGGGTTCACAATAAAACATACACCTTCATGATGTTTGCTTTGCGATAACTTTTCTAGATCAGGATTTTCTACCACGCGATATACTTTTTTTGCTTTTGCTAAAAACTTTTGTAAATCCACAAAATGTTTTGCATGTGCTTTTAAATAAAATGCTCTTAA
>JAGRAL010000275.1 GCA_020434605.1 Bdellovibrionales bacterium | reverse complement strand
GTGGATGCCTGATAGTACTCAGATTACATCCGGAGATAGCAATGGAACTGTCGATGCCTCGACACAAAAAAACTTTACTCATGAGATTGAGTTTGCTGGTTTAAATCAAGGTGAGCAAATTGTTTTCGAAGCACATCTTATTGAAGATGGTAATAAGTTAGGGGCTACTTATATTTATACTTACGGCGATGCTGAACCCAGCTTAAAATCAAAGTCCCTATCGATCCAAAAAATTGAGTCAACAACTGGTTCGAAAATCAAAGTTATGCAATAACAACTTCCAACTCTGGATTGTACTCATTTCGTAAAATCATTTTAATCGCCTCAAGTGTGCCCATAGTTGATGATGGGCAAGTGCCACAAGCTCCAAGATATCTAACTTTTAATAGGTTTCCATCTACAGCCACTAGCTCTAAGTCACCACCATCCATCTGTAGACCACTACGAATAGTACGATCTAAAACCTCTTCAATTTTTAATAATTCCGGGTCACTTATTTTTGGTTTTTCTTTTTTATCCGGAGCCTCTTTAAAATCAGGATCATGGATCGGAAATCTAGTTTCAATAATTGCTTTCGCTAGCCATTCTAAATCATCCCAGTTGGCGGCGCCGTCTTGTGTAATCGTAATTACATTTTCAAAAAAATGGACAGCCGTTACATGAGCAATGCCTAATAAATCATGGGCAAGTATATTGTTATAACATTCTTCTTGCTTATGATATGTGATTTTGCCCTCACGCTTTACCGGTTTAGTAAGCAAAAACTTTTTAGCCTTAGGGTTTGGTGTTTCTTGTACTAAGATTCGTAATTCCATATTTATCCTATAAAAAAAATGTTTTTGCCTGTTCAATCGCTAGAACAAGCGCATCGATTTCTGCTTTAGTGTTATATATCGAAAGCGAAGCACGAGCCATACCGTGTATACCAAAATACTCCAGTGCAGGCATCGTACAGTGGTGACCTGTTCTTACCGCAATACCTTTTTGATCTAAAAATGTAGCCAAGTCAGTTGCATGTATGCCCTCTACATTGAATGAAAAAATAGGTACTTTATTTTCTGAAGTACCAAACATCTTTATGCCTTCAATTGCACTTAATTTTTCTTGCCCGTACCGTAGTAAATCTGATTCTAACTTTTCAATTGTTTTAAACCCAACTGTGTTTACAAACTCAATCGCAGCTGCCAATCCAATGCCACCAGCTATATGGGGTGTTCCTGCTTCAAATTTAAACGGTAAGTCGTTCCATGTGGATTTTTGCAATGTCACTGAGCGAATCATATCACCACCGCCAAAAAACGGCGGCATTGACTCTAGATGTTCTTTTTTACCATAGAGCACTCCAAAGCCAGTAGGACCATAGATTTTATGGGAAGAAAAGGCTAAAAAATCACAATCCAAATCTTGAACATCTATTGAAAAATGTGCAATAGCTTGAGCGGCATCTACAACACTAACTGCTCCTACACTTTTTGCTTTCGCAATCATTTTTTTAATAGGGTTAATCGTCCCTAGCGAATTAGATACATAATTAAACGCCACAAGCTTTGTTTTAGAATCAATTACCTGATCTATCGCTGATAAGTCCCACTCCCCCAAACTATTTAGAGGGATAAAATCAATGATTAACCCCATCTCTTCTGCAACCAATTGCCATGGAACCAGATTAGAATGGTGCTCCATTTGTGTGATGACAATCTTATCACCCTTTTTTAATTTAGCCTTAACATATGAGTGGGCAACTAGATTTACA
>JAGRAL010000274.1 GCA_020434605.1 Bdellovibrionales bacterium | reverse complement strand
GGCAGAAAAATGAGTGGTCACTTTGGTGATGAAGTTATTTCTGTTAAGAATGTTAAAATTGTTGGTGTGTTTCCTGAAGAAAACGCCATTCTTGTTAAGGGACCGGTTCCTGGTGCAAGAAATGGTATTGTAAGACTATTAAAAGAGTAGGGCTATGGCACAAGTAGAAGTATTAAATTGGAAAAAAGAAAAAGTAGGAACTGTTAAGCTTTCCGAAGAAGTGTTTGGAAAACCAGTTCGTAAAGATATTTTACAACAAGTTGTTCGTTGGCAGTTAGCTTGTCGCAGACAAGGTACACATGCAACGAAGACTAAAGGTTTTGTAAGTGGTGGTGGTAAAAAGCCATTTAAGCAAAAAGGAACTGGTGGAGCTCGTCAAGGTTCAAGCCGTTCACCTTTGATGCCAGGTGGGGGAACTATGTTTGGTCCTCAGCCTAGAGACTACTCTTACAATATCCCAAGATCATTAAAGATCACTGGCCTAAAAACCGCTTTATCGTATCTTGTAGCTAACAATAAGTTTTTTGTTGTTGAAGATATGGATTCAAAAGGAAAGACAAAAGAATTAGCTAAGAGATTAGCTGATTTTGGTGTTGGTAAAGCTGTTCTTGTAGATGCAAAAAGTAGCGATACATTTGCACGCGCTAGTCGTAATCTAGAAAAATTCCGTTACTATTCTTCAGAAGGCGTAAATGTTTATGACCTACTAAAATATGATACGGCAATTATCACTAAAGAAGCTCTTAAACAAATTGAAGAGCGTCTTGGGGAGAAGGCATAATGTTTCAAGTAATTAAAAAGCCTCTAGTAACAGAAAAAAATACGGTTCACACTACTATGGGTGCATACGTATTTGAAGTAGACCGTAAAGCTACTAAGGTAGAAGTGAAGTCTGCTGTTGAAAAGCTATTTGATGTTAAAGTGGACTCAGTTCGCACAATGATTTGCCGTGACCGTTCACGTCGTGTTGGTGCTAAGTACAGTAAAATTAAGTACTGGAAAAAAGCTCTTGTAAAACTAAAAGCTGGCGAAAAAATCGCTATATTTGAGGGGGCGTAAGTCATGGGCGTAAAAACGTATAGTCCTACTACAGCTAGCCGTCGACATATGACGGGTTTTGATTTTTCTGAAGTTACAAAAACAAAACCAGAAAAGTCACTTACAGAATCTCTTAAAAAGACTGGTGCGAGAAGCAATACTGGTCAAATTAGTATGAGACATATTGGTGGTGGTCATAAGCGCCGCTATCGTATTATTGATTTCAAAAGAACTAAGCTTGAAGTACCTGCTAAAGTTCAATCTATTGAGTACGATCCAAATCGTACTTGCCGTATCGCTTTAATCTCTTACGCAGATGGAGAGAAATCTTATATCATCGCTCCAGTAGGATTAAATGTTGGTGATACAGTAGTTTCATCAAACACTGCGGATATTAAGCCAGGTAATAACTTACAATTACAAAACATTCCTGTGGGTACAACAATTCATAATGTTGAAATGCGCCCAGGTAAAGGTGCCCAGATTGCTCGCGGAGCGGGTGTTGGTGCAACTTTGATTTCAAAAGAAGGTCAATACTGTCAAGTAAGACTACCTTCTGGCGAAGTTAGATATCTTTTATCAGTTTGCCGCGCGTCTATTGGGCAAGTAGGAAATACTGATAACGAAAATATAAAAATTGGTAAAGCAGGCCGTTCACGCTGGAAAGGGATTCGTCCTACAGTTCGTGGTATGGCAATGAACCCAGTAGACCATCCGTTGGGTGGTGGTGAAGGCCGAGGTAAAGGTCATCATCCAGTGTCTCCATGGGGTCAGCCTTGTAAGGGTTATAAAACTAGAAACAATAAGCGTACTAACAAAATGATAGTTAGACGTCGTAATCAGAAGTAGGAGTGGATAAATGGCTAGATCGTTAAAAAAAGGTCCTTTTGTTGATGATCACGTACTTGCTAAGATCTTTAAGGCAAAGAGTGGTAAAGATAACAAAGTGATTAAGACGTGGTCGCGTCGCTCTGTAATTATTCCTGATGCAGTAGGTTTAACATTTGCTGTTCATAATGGTAAAAAGTTTGTTCCTGTTTATGTAAATGAAAATATGATTGGACACAAACTTGGCGAATTTTCAATGACAAGAACTTTTCAAGGACATGCTGAGTAAAAAGCTACAGCACCTGTTAAGAAGTAGGTAGAGGTTACTAATGGAAGTTAAAGCAAGTCTTCGTTTTGCAAGAGTTGGAGCCCAAAAGGCAAGATTAGTTGCTGACGAAATTAGAGGCAAAGATGTCAATGATGCTATAAGGGTCTTGACTTTTATGAAAAGAAAAACGGCTGTTCTATTAAAAAAATTGATAGAGTCGGCAGTTGCTAATGCAGAACAAAAACAAGTGATCGATTTGGATAGTTTGTATGTAAAAACTGTTTATGTCGATGAGGGGCCAACTATGAAACGTTTCAGACCTAGAGCACAGGGAAGAGCATTTCAGGTTAAGAAAAAATTAAGTCACATTAATGTAGTGTTGGACGAAAAATAAAGGAAGGCAGTTTACGTGGGACAAAAGGTCAATCCGATAGGCTTTAGAATAGGTGTAATTCGTACTTGGGATTCTCGTTGGTTTGCGAAGGGACCTCAATATGTAGCAAACGTTCACGAAGACTTAAAGTTTAGAAATTTTATTAAGTCTAAACTTAAGCATGCGGGTGTTGCTCGTATCGAAATGGAAAGAGCACCAAATAAAATTAAGATAATTATTTATTCTGCACGACCTGGTGTTGTTATTGGTAAAAAAGGAACTGGAATTGATGCTCTTAAGGCGGATCTACAAAAGCAAACTGATAGTGATGTTTTTGTAAATATCCAAGAGGTCAGAAAGCCGGATCTTGATGCTCAGTTGGTGGCAGAAAACATTGCTCTCCAGCTTGAAAAGCGTATTTCTTGGCGTCGTGC
>JAGRAL010000273.1 GCA_020434605.1 Bdellovibrionales bacterium | reverse complement strand
GTCTAGAAGCGGGGAACTTCTTTTTTTTATGATCTGATAAGATACCCCATGCACTAAAATTGCGCCGATCATCACCCCTATTAAGCTTGGGTCCCAGTTTCCAAATATATCTAAAAACCCTTTTACAACATCTGGTTTTGTCATCCCGCTATAACCCAAGCCAATCGCAAAAAGAACACCAACAATAAACGAAACTAAACCTTTCATAATTCACCCTTTAGTAATTTAAATACTAGAACACTAAAGACTCCTGAAGAAATAAACACTAGTGTTGCTACAATAGACCTAATAGATAATCTCGAAATCCCACATACGCCGTGCCCAGATGTGCAGCCACTACCTAAAGAAGTACCAAACCCTACTAAAAGACCTGCAAGTACGTAATCATACAAGCTCATGTCTTTTGAAGGCGAATCAAATGATTCTGGATGAAAAAGTGCGAGTAAAACGCCACCAGCAATAAGCCCAAGAGTGAAAAGCATTCGCCAATTAAGATCTGTTTTTTGTAATGATAAAATTCCAGATACAATTCCACTAATACCGGTCACTCTGCCATTAAAGATATACATTATGCTCACTGCTAAACCTATAATCCCACCGCCTATTATTGCAAACAACATATGATCGCCATCCTATTTAGCTCCTCTATTTTTAATCGAGTACCAAGATTCATTTAATCTATACGCTCTGATCCCATTTTTTCTTAGCTCGCGAACCGTGTGTGTTGATAACGCACAAAATCTCCCTCTACAAAAAACCAAAACTGGTTTTCGTTTAGAAATTTTTGATAAGTTTTTATTAATATCAGAACTTGGGATATGTAAGACATTTAGCTCTTCTAAAGATTCTGTAACTTCATTTGTAGGTCTAGCATCTATTAAAACAACGTCATTTTCTCTGGCTTTTTTAAGTGTTACCCTAAGATCTTCTGGCCAATCCAAATCATCCGTGACATCACCTTCATTTAGCTCAAGTGAAGGATCTATTTGCTGAAGAAAATTCTGACAATGCTCCCAAAAATTAAAGGCTGATGGATGAAGAGAATAAACTCGGTTTTTTCCCCGAACCTCGACGGTTACTATCTTTAATGACAGCATTTTTCTTAAGTGCATGGACGTATTAGCCACACTTTGCTCAATTTTATTAGCCAAAGTTTCAACCGTAAGTGGGCCTTGTGACAAAAAGTGAATTAAGCGAACTCTGATGGGAGAAGATATACCCCCTATAGTCTCTGCAAAAACAGAGAATATCTCGTTTTGACGCTCTTTTAGTCTAACAAGTTTTTTATCCATACATTTATAATATCACATATATTCAATAAATCAATTGAATGTTTAAATAATATGTTATACAATGAATGTAATGGAGGCTAAATATATGAGGATCCAGCACTTTTTTGATCCAGACACATACACCCTGACTTATCTCGTAATAGATCAGGATACTAAAGATACCGTTATAATAGACCCTGTCTTGGACTTTGATCCCCCATCGGGCTTGGTAAGTGACACCAGCATTACTAAGGTTATTTCTTATATTACCGAACAAAATTTAAATGTTAGAGCTATCTTAGAAACCCATGCCCATGCCGATCATCTATCTAGCTCTCAGGTTTTAAAACAAATTTACCCAAATGCAATTTTGGGTATCGGCGAAAAGATAAAAGTAGTTCAAGAGGTTTTTAAACAACATCTTAATATTGAGTATATAAAAACAAATGGTTCGCAATTTGATCGCTTGTTTAAAGATTTTGAAGAGGTCGAGTTTGGCAGTCTAAAGATGAAAGCGATTCCAACACCAGGACATACCCCGGCTTGTATGAGCTACCTCTTTGGCGATGCTATTTTCACAGGTGATGCCCTTTTTATGCCCGATTACGGCACCGGACGCTGCGACTTTCCTAAAGGAAGCGCTAAGGAACTTTATCACTCAGTTTCGCAAAACTTATACTCTCTTCCGGATAACACCAGAGTCTTTGTGGGACACGATTATTCTCCGAATGGTCGTGATATG
>JAGRAL010000272.1 GCA_020434605.1 Bdellovibrionales bacterium | reverse complement strand
GAACTTGCTTTAACGTTTTATCTACACTGTCTTCAATTATTTTTTTATTTGATACTCCATAAAGATGTAAATAGTAACGCAAGAACTCTTCACCACTAAGGTACTCCGGAAACTGAGGGCGCTCTGGCATAAAACCAATTTTTGATTTCACTATATTGTTTAAGCTAGAGCCTTTAAAAAACTCTATACTTCCCTCATCAGGGAAAATTAATCCTAAAATGCATTTAAACGTTGTTGTTTTTCCGGCGCCATTTGCACCTAAAAAACCAGTAATACTACCTTGTTTTATTTTAAAGTTAATGTCTTTAAGTACATCGGTTCGAGATGCTAACAGAGTGGATTTAAAAGATTTCTTAATACCCTTTAGCTCTACGATACTTGTCATAGCTTTAATTGTGGGTCATTTGTATAGATATATTCAAGTTTAATATGCTTATATTGCTCAAGCTTATATCTCATCTTCATTATTTTGAACATGAGCGCCTCGTGTTGCTCTTTTTCAAGATGCCTTACTTTTTTAATCTCTTTTAAAATAAACTTTTTTGCTTCAGCTGGATGAAAGCAAAAACCTTTACTAAAAACATAGTTGCCTTCAAAAGGCACTAACCTTGCGTCAAATATTTCTTCTGGATTAAAACCAACTCGTAAGTCAGAGTTTTTGAGTACATACTTTTTCTTTGAGAAAATATCGTACACATAGACATCTGAGCCCCTAACTTTTAAAAATTCAAACAGACTATGTATTGTTGTAGCAATAGATGTGTATATTTGTTTTTCTTCGTCACGCATTGGCATTACGTCTTTATTAAGAATCAATTGTACTGGCGGAAGGTGATATTGATTCATCGGTCTAGTAAAGATATACCAATCTAAAAACTGTGCCATCCTTGATTCAAAATAGTGACTCTCTTCATCGATAATGCCGGCCTGCTCAAAAAATTCTTTTTTTGCAGACAAAATCTCGCTGTGATAATTAGACGAAGTAAAAAACTGAACTAATCTATCGATGTATGATTCACACTTTTCCATATTATCCCACTACAACCAATGAAACATTCGAGACCACCTAACATCAGGTGTGAAATCTCGGTTCGCTTTAGATTTTAAATTCAAAGACAGCCAAATGCCAAATACTTTACTCTCTATGTCGTTTAAAGCAACAACACCCCAGTATCTAGAATCATCAGACCCATCCCTATTATCACCCAAAACAAAAACGCTATTTTCGGGAACAAAAACTGGACCAAACGACGATGGCTTGTCCTTTTGCATTAAAACTATTTCGCGCTTACTACCAAAGAGTTTTTCGCTATAAATATCAAAAGACTGTAGATCATGGTATGCGCCCAATTTTTCATACGTTGCTGGGCTATCATTAACAAACAATTTATCATCTACAATTTCAACCTTGTCCCCTGCTAGTGCCACAACTCTTTTAATATATTTTGTTTCATCGGAGTTTAGTCTGAAGACAAAAATTTCTCCGCGCTTAGGCTGAGAAAAAGCTAAGACTTTGGGCGCGCTGCTTAGAGGCAAACGAATACCGTAAGGGATTTTAAGGGCTATTACAAAATCCCCC
>JAGRAL010000271.1 GCA_020434605.1 Bdellovibrionales bacterium | reverse complement strand
ACCCGCCACAGGATGTAAGACTTTTGGCAATGGCGATTTCATTCTGGTGCCTTTGCCAGCAGCTAAAACAATTACTGATAAGCTATCTTTCATGCTCGTACCTCATTTTGAAGGCTAGATCCATTAAGTTTGGTGACGTAAATACATTTTGCTTTTAGCATGAAAATGTATGTCTATCACTAGAATTCCTAATTGGGCTAAATCTGCTAAAAACCAAGACATATCACTATTATTTAGTGATAGTTTCAAGTTTAAAAGTGAGCAAAAACCAATCCTTTTTATAGGAGGGGTGCATGGTGATGAACCAGAGGGGGTTCGTCTTGCGGAAGAGCTTATTTTACATCTTGAGAACTCCACACAAAAATATGCTCCATGGGTCTTGATTCCGTGCTTAAATCCTGACGGTTATAAGGCAAAGCAGCGAACAAACGGAAACGGAGTAGATTTAAACCGTAATTATCCTTCAAAAAATTGGTCGAAAGAATTTTCCAAAGATCGCTATTATCCAGGGCCAAGACCGGGGAGCGAGCCAGAAATCCAAGCTTTGATACAATTCATTAAAGAAGAGCAGCCTAGACTCATTGTGCATTTTCATTCTTGGGAGCCTTGTATAGTCTATGCGGGTGAGCCGGGAAAAGTTGATGCAAAGCGCCTATCAGATTGTTCGGGCTATGAATTAAAAGATGATATCGGCTACCCCACGCCGGGTAGTTTAAGTGCCTTCGGCTGGAAAGATTTAAAAATCCCAGTGATTTGTATAGAAGAACAAGAAGGTGAGAAGCTTGATACTATTTGGTCGCATTTTGCTAAGGGCTTAGAAGAAATTTTGTTAGATGAATCCCTAAGGAAGTGATGAAAATTAAAGCTATTTTTTTTGATCTAGATGATACTTTATTTGATACCTACGGACAGTTGGTAGAGTCGGCTATACGCGATAGTTGTCAGGTGATGATTCAAGCAGGCCTAAAAGCAAATATGGAATCTTGCATTGAAAAGCGTCACAGTTTTTATTTAAATGTACCAAGAAAAAATCTCTACCAAGAATTGGTCACGCACTTCGGCGTTAGTAATAACGATCCAGAGTCTGTTGCAGAGATCGGTCAAAAAGCTTTTTTTGAAAGAGAAATAGAGCCCACTATAAGCCTTTTTAGTGGTGCCAAAAACCTCCTCGAGGATTTAGAGGCGAAGTATCACCTTTTTTTGGTAACTGCAGGTGATACAAATACACAAAAACAAAAAGTGAAACACTTGGGAATTGAGAAGTTTTTTAGACAAATTTATTACGTAGATGTAAGAACTGGTCAGACCAAAAAAGATGCGTTTACAAAGGCGTTATCAGAATATTACTACAAACCCAAAGAATGTTTAAGTGTTGGCAATAGGATCGATCACGAGATAGCAGAAGCCAAAGAGCTAGGTATGCACACTTGCTATATAAAGCACGGACAATATGTGTATTTAAGCCCTAAGCGCCCAGAAGAAATTCCTGATTTTACCATTGATAAAATTCGTGATCTAATGACTACATGTCGTTTATAAGCGGTGATATTTGTGTAATTGGTAAAAGTCTTCCTATCGAGCAGGAGTACACGCTTGTATCTAGTTGGCAGGAACTTCAAAGCATATGGTCACAAAAAACTTCTGTCCTGTTAGTTATTGATTGGGATTTTATTTACTCAGAGATCAACGAACTATTAGAGATCTTAAAACACAATAACTCTAGCCCCTTTCCAATCATTTATGTAGACGAGGTAAGTGTACCTACAGTCTTAGCTAGGTTAACATCATTTTCATTTTCAGCGATTATCACAAAAAATGAAACACCCAAACTACAACGACATGTTTTAATGGCTCTAGAAAAAGTAAGGCTTAAAAAGCAAGAGCAAGAATTACTTCAGTTAATGGAGTCAC
Source organism: Bdellovibrionales bacterium (assembly GCA_020434605.1). Taxonomy (GTDB): domain Bacteria; phylum Bdellovibrionota; class Bdellovibrionia; order Bdellovibrionales; family UBA840; genus JAGRAL01. Next base: position 2,354 of record JAGRAL010000271.1, on the reverse strand, counting down.
AAAACAAGGACCTAGAAAGTTTGTCTAAGGATTTAGAAGAAAGTAAGGACGAACAACAAAAAGATATAGCGGTGGCTAAGCATAAAGTAGAAATGGCCACACTAAAACTAGAGGCAATTCAAAGAGTCATCGTGGCTCTATATACAGCCGACTCGATTGGTGAAATGGAGAGCTTGTTACTCGAAGCACTTCGTCAGGCTGTTGACTTGCAACAAGTAAAAATAGTTTTATCAAACACCCCTTGGACAGAATCTTTTTCATCCGATGTACATGTTTTAAAGTTTCCAATCAAAATGGAAGACCAAAATCTAGGAAGTTGTTTTTTTGTTTCTCAATCAGGCTGGCAAAAAGCAGATGAGAACTGGCTACAACAAATCACCGAAATGATAGCCGTTGCAGTGGATCGTTGGCTTTCTTTAGAGCGTGGGCTGGGAATGAAAGAAAATTGGGAGGCCAGCTTTAGATCCATTCAAAGTAAAGTGGCAGTTGTGGATGAAAACTATAATTTGCTGGCTCACAATCAAAATACTACAGAGGCCAGAGAGAAATGTCACAAAGTGCTCTTTCATTTAGATCAACCTTGTTTTGGTTGTAAGTTGGGAAAAGCATTTCAGGTCACTCATTTGGATCGTAAAGACAATGATTTACATATTTTTGAAGTAAAGAGTTTAAAAGATTTCGATGAGGTCGAAGAAGAGGTTTACATCAATGTGTATGAGGATGTTACAGCACATGTTCGGCAGGGTAGAGAAAGGGTAGAGGCAGCCAAGTTAGCAGAGCTAGGTATCATCGGAAGTAGTATAGCGCATGAACTAAATAATCCATTGTCTGGAGTGATGTCATACATTCAAATTTTATTAACAGAGGTAGATGAGAACAGCGAACTGCATGGCATTTTAGATCAGATGGAAGAAGGGGCTAAGCGTTGTAAGCAGATCATACAAAACTTATTAAGTTTTACGCGTTTTTCGAAAGCGGAAGAAGAGACTGAGTTTTATCTACATGAGATTATTGAAAAGGCGCTTTTATTTTTAGAAACAAAGTTCAGAACACTGGGCCTTAAAATAGAAGTAGATATAAAATCCAATGTAATAATAAAAGGAAGTGAGAATTTATTCTTGCAGGCCTTATTAGAAATACTTAAGAACTCGACAGAAGAGTTTTCTGACTTACTGTCACTTACGCCAAATTATCGGTCCAAACTTTTAATCAGGCAAAGTCAAAACTCTAACTCTGTCATTATAGATGTTATAGATAATGGTCGAGGAATTCCGGTGGATAAATTAGAAAAAGTTTTCACTCCATTATTTACCTTAAAAAATCCCAGTCACAACAGAGGCTTAGGATTAACGACGGCTTACCAAATCATTCAGGCCATGAAAGGCCGCATTGAAATATTCACAGTGCAACCGACCGGAGTCCAGGTAAGAATTGTACTCCCAGCAAAAACTATCACTAGCTAGTCCAATTCTTTGACGGTCGCAATTGACACTGCCAAAGTTTTTAACGTAGCCTATTAATAGAGAAGATTTTTATTCTCGACCATATCTACGATGGATATGAGTGCTCCCAAGGAAAGGGTTTTATGCAGGCCAGAAAAGTTCTTGTCATTGATGATGAATCTAGCCTTAGAACCGCTCTCTTTCGAGTATTGGACAGAAAAAACTACCAAGTATCCACAGCAGGTTCCTGTAAAGAGGCGTTAGCGCTAGCGAATGTTCCAGTCGATCTAATCATTCTAGATCTACACCTACCAGATGGTGACGGCTTGTCATTAATGGACCAGTTAAAGGTTAAAATCCCTGGGGTACAATTTATTGTAATCACCGGCTTTGGCACTATCGAAAATGCCGTGCAAGCAACAAAGAGAGGCGCTTTTCACTACGTTACAAAGCCTTTTGATATTCAAGAAATAGAGTCTTTAGTAGATAAAGCATTAAGACAAAAATATTTAGAGCAAGAAAACCAGGTTTTAAAATCTCAACTACAACAAAAATATCAGTTCGAAAACATTGTAGGACAAAGTCCAGAGTTAATGGCTGCTATTGATATGGTAGATAGAGTAGCTGATAGCGACTCTACTATATTAATAACGGGCGAGAGTGGAACAGGAAAAGAGCTATTTGCTAGAGCCATTCACTATAACTCAGGGCGTGGAGCAAAACCAATCGTACCAGTAAACTGTGGAGCGATTCCAAGCGAGCTATTAGAAAGTGAACTCTTTGGTCATATGAAGGGTGCATTTACTGGCGCCATTAATAATAGAATGGGACGTTTTGAGCTAGCGGACGGTGGAAGTATATTTTTAGATGAGATTGGCGACATGAGTTTAAATCTTCAGGTAAAGATGCTTC
>JAGRAL010000270.1 GCA_020434605.1 Bdellovibrionales bacterium | reverse complement strand
AATTAAATTATAGATAATCAATAACAACAAATTCGATAGCACCGGTGTCGCTGATTTGCACAATGATGTTTTCGGCATGTATATTAACAACAGATCTATCACGCTCACTCAATTTAAAATCCGCATGATAGCTTGGTATAGATTCATACACACCTTGATAATCGATCAAACGATTATGGTTATTATTAACGGCTACTTTTAAAATGGATTTATCCCTTGCTACACGTAACCTTAAACTTTTAAACATTGCACGTAAGTTTCTAAAGACGCGATTTTTTTGGCGGTTTGTAAGTTGGGGCATACTAAAGTAGGCATCAAGTGTGATTCCTGGTACATATTCAAAGAACATTAGTAATTTCGACTTATTTATTTTGTATGTTTCAGGTACTCTAAACCCACTCGCTATTAAATGTTTATCAATAGCTCCGGATGCTTTTAGTGTGTTGTTAATGTTCCATGAGTCGTTAAATATTTTTACTGCTTCTTTCCTGTCAGCTAGTAAAAAGACACTGCCCTCACTGCCGCCACCTAAGTAAGTAACACCTGTTGGATCTATGCCTTTAGACTCTAAAAGCTGTACCTGAATTTCAGAAAGAGGGGAGCCTTTACTTACCCATCTAGAGTCGATGATGTTTACAGGATCAGTAAAACTTACACTGCAGTAGCGCCCTTTACCTGCTGGCAAAGCAAATAGTTGAGATAAGACTAATAAGAATAGCATACGTGAATACTAAGCAAGGCCTATACCAATTAGTATAGGCCCAAACCTTACTTCACTTTTGCTAAAATATGAGTGATAGCCGCCGTTAGTTTTTTAGCGTACTCGATATGAATAAATTCGTTCGGACCATGGGCATTAGAGTTTGGCCCTAAGACACCCGTAATAATAAACTGCGCTTTAGGGAAAGTTTCACCTAACATTCCCATAAATGGAATAGATCCACCTTCACCTATCGTTAAAGCTTCTTTGCCATAAAAAGCTTGAGAAGCTTCTTGGATTAAAGTCTCTAGCTCAGGTTTAGTTTCTGGAGCATTCCAACCAGTGGCTGCATCTTCTACGTGAAATTCAACTTTTGCACCGTATGGTGGAGTCTCTTCTAAAAGTTTTTTTAATTTAGGAGCCGCCTGTTTTGCGTCTACTGTTGGAGGTAAGCGTAGGGACAATTTTAAAGTTGTGTAGGGGCGAAGTACGTTTCCGGCCTTTACTGGTTCTGGTAAACCATCAGCACCTGTTACAGAAAGTGCTGCTCTCCAAGTTTTATTTAGTAATAGCTCTTTTGGACTACCTGCATTTGGTCCCGCTTTTCCTGTGAATGGAAATTTTGTATAGATTTTATCTCCAAGTGCTTTAGCAGACCTATCGGCTTGGTCTAATCGCTGTTCAGGTATACTTACTTTAAATGCGTCAGGAAGAATTTCTCCTGTACTTACATTTTCTAATCTATCTAAAATAGTTCGTGCAATTCTAAATGATGATGGAACCACACCACTGGCATCACCAGAGTGAACACCTTCATTTAAAATATCCACACGAAGAGTTCCGTTAACTAACCCACGCAGTGAAGTCGTTGACCAAAACTGCTCATAGTTACCTGCACCAGAATCTAAACATACGATTAAGTTAGGGCTGCCAAATTCTTTTAAATGATTCTCAAAGTAAAATGGTAAATCATTAGAGCCACTCTCTTCGCTAAATTCGATAGCTACTTTGATATGAGGGCGTTTTGCTTTTGTTTTGATTAAATGTTCCATGGCACAAACAGAAGCAAAAACAGCGTAACCATCATCAGCTCCACCTCGGCCATAAAGTTTATCTCCTTTACGTACCGCTTTCCAAGGTCCAAGGTCTTCCGCCCATCCAGTCATTTCGGGTTGCTTGTCTAGGTGACCATACATCAAAACTTGATAATCATGATCTCCCGGAAGGTCTAATAATAAAAGCGGCGTGCGATCTTTTGCCGTGATTACTTTTTTAGTAAGACCAGGAATATTTTTTTTATCAATCCAAGCTTCTAC
>JAGRAL010000269.1 GCA_020434605.1 Bdellovibrionales bacterium | reverse complement strand
CTTAGTTTATTAAACGAGAGGTTTGGAAACTTATAATGGGCGTATTCGGTTAAAGAAATACGGTTCAAATATGCTTCATTGATTACATCTGAAAATAAAATTTTATTTTGAGGATTGTCTTGATGAAAGACATAGCCGTTAACAAAGTCTATGCCATTGTACTTAGCTATTCCAAGCTTCCAATCAACATCTTTATTAGAATCGTTGGTTGTTTCAATGTCTTCAACCTCAATTTCTTTCTCTGTGCCTAACCCAGCAGTAAGACTGGCCCATTTGTCTTTTGGTGTCTTTAATAACTTCAAACTTAAGTCGCTTAATTTTGCTTTTAATTTTCTTACTGCTAAAAGTGCAGCGGCTCCATTTAAGTCCGTTCCACTTGAAGCTGCCGTCGGTGAGGTGTTTGCATTTTTATCAGTGCTAGTTGGCATCATTCGCACGGTAGATCTATTGATTCCAAACTCTCTAGAAACAAGCTCTGCGATTCTGGCATTTACCCCTTGGCCCATCTCGGTAGCTCCGGTTGCTACTTGTAAGGTTCCATCTCTATGGATGATAACTAGAGCATTGGCTTGATTTAAAAACCTGGTGGTAAATGAAATTCCAAATTTTACGGGACTAAGACTTAGACCTTTTAAGATATGAGACTTACCAGCGATAGCATCTTGGTTGTGCGCCTGTATTTCTTTTTGGCGTTCATGATAGTTTGCGTCTCTTTCAATTTGAGAAAATAGTTGCGGTAAGCAGTTGTTGTTAACAACTTGCCCGTAGTGAGTGACATTGCGCTGATCTTTATCAGTGTAAACATTTAACTTTCTAATTTCAAAAGAGTCTTTTTTTAAATAGTGTGCGATTTGTTCGATGATCTTTTCAATCGTTGCTACTCCTTTTGGGCCACCAAAGCCACGAAAGGCAGTATGAGGGTGCATATTGGTTTTACAAACCTGTCCACTTACTCTTAAGTGAGGAATATAGTAGGCATTATCGATATGAAGCATGGCTCTTTCCATAATCGATGTAGAGAGATCGGCATAGGCTCCAGAATCCGAAAATAGCTTTACATCAAGAGCTAAAATCTTACCATCATTGTCAAAACCTACTTGATATATGTTTTCAAACGGGTTTCGTTTGCCCGTCATGACCATATCATCATCTTTAGTAAGAGTAATTCTTGCTGGGCATTTTAAAGTGTGAGCGACAAGAGCAGCATACGCTGCAAAAGGGGCAGCTTGAGATTCTTTTCCTCCAAAACCTCCGCCCATTCTTTTTACAATACAAGTTACATCACTCGCTTTTAAACCCAGACTATGAGCAACTACATGTTGAGTTTCTGTTGGATGTTGGGATGAGGTGTGTACTTCAAGTTGTCCATCTTCTTTTGGGTAAACGACACTGACTTGGCTTTCTAAGTAAAAGTGATCAGCGCCACGAATCGTAATTTCTCCGCTGATTGTGTGTGGAGAAGCGCTTAGGTTCTTTGCTACCTCACCTCTCTCGATCTTTCTTTCGTCAGCGACCCAAGCTTTATTTTTCTTAGCATCCTTAATACTAAGAATAGCGGGTAGAATTTGATACTCAACCTCTACCAAAAGTTTAGCTTCAATAGCGGCTTGTCTGGTGGTTGCAGCGACGATGACAACTGCTTCTCCGGCAAATTGAACGGTTTTTTCTGCTAACAGCGGTTGATCTTTAAATATAGTGCCCCACTTATTGTGTGGAAAATCTTTGGCCGTATAAATGGCTTTTACACCATAAACTTTTAAAGCTTTTTTAAGATTGATACTTTTGATATTGGCATAAGCATGCGGACTATATACTACTTCAACATAAACCTCATTGGTCATAGCAGGTCTGTCGTCAACATACTCGCTCTGTCCACTTACATGGGTATGGGCGTTGTCATGAGGCAAGTTACTCATAGCTCAGCACCCCAAGGTTCAGGTTGCAGTAATTGATTTTCTTTAAAGAATTTGTAGACAAGGTTTTCAATAAGCAGATGTCTAAAATCGTCGCTCGCGCGAAGGTCACTAAGAGGTGTGATCTCGGTTCTGATAGTTGTTAAAAAATCTTTGATCGTATTTGTGGAGATATCTTTGTTAGTTAAAAACTTTTCTGATTTAAATAAGCGTAGAGGGGTAGCTGCCACACCTCCTGCTGCA
>JAGRAL010000268.1 GCA_020434605.1 Bdellovibrionales bacterium | reverse complement strand
TAGTTCTTTAGTAAAGAAGACTTGGCCATCAAGACCGATGATCACTAAAAATGTTTTTCCGCCATTGTCGTAGGAGTAATATTTTAGGGCAATATCCGTTTTACCATCGTCATTAAAATCAAGAGCACCCATGTAAATTACGGACTCGCTAATATTTGTATTATTAATTTTATCTACAAGCCAAAGCCTATTGATTTTTAATAAAAGACTTAGGTCATTGCCACTTCTAACATCTATGTAAGTAGAGTAGGTTCCAGTGTATTGCATAAATATCGCATCTTCGCGTAGGTCACCATTAAAATCAGCTTTATCTAAATATTGGTATTGGTAGTTAGAGTTGCCAATTTTGACATTACTAACGGTAACCGATTGTTCTTCTGCTAATGTGTCTGAGTATAGTTTTGTAATCAATTCTTTAGAGCTATTGATCAAACCTCCGCCGCTATATGGAATCATTTCTTCTACATCGATATTTAAAATATGTTTAGGGGGAAGATTCGGATGCTCAAGACTATAGGCAGAGTGTGGAAGTTGATTCACAGGTAGAGGTAGGCTTTGTAAGATGTTTGAATATGGAATGCTACCATTTAGGAAAGCAAAACCAAAGCCACTGAAGCCAATGATGTTGTCGTAGGAGCCGCTAGTAGACGACCATGCCTCTGGCTTTGCGTCCCCGTTAATATCTTTTGCGTAGGAGAACACATATAAACTTTCGAAATATGGAAAGACTTCATCATATTCGGTGGTAAGTTCTTGGCCTGCTAAAATTTGATAGCCTTTCTGGCTAGAAACTCCTTGCTCATAAGAGTAGATCAAACGATCACCTTGAGATGGGCTTGAGTACAACTTAAGTTCACCAGTGCACATCGAAAAATCTGATGAAAAGGCAACTGTGCCTGGAGCGAGTCTTTCATAGGTTAATGCATTTGTTTTAGCATCAAAAACTTGAAACATGCATGGGTTGATAGTGGAGTTCCAATTAGCATTTAGCCAGTCTTGGTTTCCGTCAGCATTAAGATCTGCCACGACTTGTGAGCGGCAGTTTCCGGTTTCTATAGTAGTTTCAATTTCACTAGTGGCAAGGTTAATGACATCTGTAGTATATTTTAATTTTCCATTAACATTTTCACCCTTACAAACTAAAATCTTGTTAGTAGTTGGAATAGCAGGGCTTGGTGGTAATTCACCGTCTCCACCGTTACCTGTATCTGTAGTACTACCACTATCAACAGTAGTAGCTTTTAGCGGTACTAAGTCTATTTCAGAACAGTTTTGAAATAAAACAAATATCATTATGAGACATAATATATAGCGCATGAAAACTCCCACCCAAGTATAGAATAAGCAAGGTCAGTGCCGAGGCATAGCGAATTTACGATAGGGCCAGGAGAATAGACTATGCGCCTGTTATATAGTTATACAGCTTAGAACCCTAAACAACCTTGAGTTTTAATAAAGAAACAGATACATCTAAACCAATGGGACAAAACTTAATCCAAGTTAGCGGTGGGCATAAATCGTACGGTGTTCAGACTTTATTTTCAGATGCTACATTTTCAATTAACGATGATGAGCATGTGGGGGTGATTGGGCCTAACGGTGCTGGCAAATCAACCTTGTTTAAAATACTGATTGGAGAAGATGAATTAGATAAAGGCCAAGTCGTTAGATCCAGGGCTTTATCGCTTGGTTATTTATCTCAACATGATGAGTGGGGGGATGAAGAGACAGGAGATAGTTTTTTAGAAAGAGTATCCACGCTACCTCTTTGGCAAGTTAAGGCTAAGGGGAGAGACTTAAAGCTTCCAGATGATATTTATACAAAAAAAATCTTAAGCCTTAGTGGTGGTTACCGCATGCGCCTAAAACTTTTAGGTCTTCTGGGGCAAGATCCAAATTTGCTTCTACTAGATGAACCGACCAACTATTTAGATTTAGAAACTACATTGGTTTTAGAAAGTTTCTTGCAAAATTATAAGGGAGCCTTTTTATTAATTTCCCACGATCGTGAGTTTTTACGGCGAACAACCGACCATATTCTTGAAATAGAATTAGGCGATATT
>JAGRAL010000267.1 GCA_020434605.1 Bdellovibrionales bacterium | reverse complement strand
TTAGCAACGATAACAATGGTCTCTGCACCTGAGTCTTTTAGTTGGTGCTCCATTTCTCTCTCTGTATAGAGTGGATTAATATTAGTTACAATTAGCCCAGCACGCAAAGCTCCAAATAGAACTACGGGAAACTGTAATAGATTCGGCATTTGAATCGCTAGTCTATCGCCTTTTTTTAAACCCAAGTGTCCTTGCAGATAACCAGCAAAATTGCGACTTAGCGTATCTAAATTCTTGTAAGTTAAATCAGATTTAAAGTTAGTAAATGCAATGCTTGAGGAAAATTTTTGAATGCTCTCTTCAAAAACATCGATGATGGATGTGTATTTATCGAACTCTAAGTTGTGTCTAACACCTTTTGGATAATTTTTAAGCCAGATCGGTTCCATACATTTTCCCCCAAATATGAATTTTTTTGATACTAAGTTAGAAATCAGTGATTGAAAAGTTAAATATAATCACTATTCTGTGAGTCTGAAAAATATATTTAACCTCTGACTCTAGGATGCTGTAGAAATGATAGCCGTTATACAACGAGTAAATCATAGTTATGTAAAGATTGGTGAAGAGAAGGTTGCCTCTATCCAAAAAGGAATACTCTGCTTATTGGGAGTACAGAGGGGGGACAACCAGGCCCATATGGAAAAGTTGATACAGAAGGTAAGTGATTTGCGCATTTTTTCGGATTCTGAGGGAAAGATGAATTTGAGTCTTAAAGATTTGCAAGCGGAATTATTATTAGTCTCGCAGTTTACTCTCGCGGGTGATTGTAGAAAAGGAAAACGGCCAAGTTTTACGGATGCAGAAGAGCCTACAAAATCTAAGGTGCTTTTTGAAGGAGCAGTAACCTATGCTAAAAGTTTGGGCTTGAGAGTAGAATCGGGTGTTTTTCAAGCAGATATGCAAGTAGGTCTTGAAAATGACGGTCCAGTGACGTTTATTTTGGAAGTAAAAGATTGAAGCTACGCAAAACTTTCATTTTTTCTTGGATTTTGTTGGAAATTTCTAGTTTGATGTAATTATCGGGGGCTTAAGTGATCGCATATATAGAGGGTAAGTTATTTTCAACGTCTGAATCTAGTATTATCGTTTTAGTAAATGGAGTGGGCTACGAACTACTCTGCTCACAGTCTACGATAGATGATTTACTAGGGAAGGAACAAGTTAAGCTCTTTGTTTTTACAAACGTAAAAGAAGATGCGATTCAGTTGTTCGGATTTTCTACAATGACCGAAAAAAGTTTATTTTTATCACTGATAAAAGTAAATGGGGTTGGGCCTAAAATGGCGACACAAATTTTATCAGGTGCCACTATCCAAAAGATATGTGAGTGGGTGGAGTCTAACGATGTAAAAGCGTTAACTCAGCTTCCTAAAGTAGGAAAGAAAACAGCAGAGCAAATTATTTTAACTTTAAAAGGTAAACTTGTTTTATCAGAAGAATGGAAACCAAAATCAGCAACAAAAACAGAGATCCAATCTGCACTAGTTAACTTAGGTTTCAAATTAGCAGAAATAGATAAAGTAATTGAAACTTTGGATGATTCTATTTCTGTAGAAGATGGGGTAAGAACTTCTTTACAACACTTAACAAATATATAGGTGAGTATGGACCGTATAAGTAATGCCGAAACAACAAGTAGCAGTGAAACAAAGTGGGAAGTCAGCTTAAGACCTCAGAACTTTGGAGATTTTCCTGGGCAAGATAAAATTAAAGAGAAACTAGATATATTTGTTAGAGCGGCCAAAACTAGAGGGGAAACCTTAGATCACGTATTGTTTTGTGGTCCTCCAGGTTTAGGAAAAACAACGCTTGCTCACATTGTCGCAAACGAATTAGGTGGAGAGATCAAAGTAACTTCTGGTCCTGCTCTAGATAAAAAGGGCGAGTTGGCAGCTGTACTAACTAGCTTAAAACCTAATTCAATTTTGTTCGTGGATGAAATTCATCGTTTAAATAAAAACATAGAAGAGTATTTATACTCAGCCATGGAAGATTTTACGATTGATATCATTACAGGTGAGGGCTTGGGGGCTAGAGTGATGAAGTTTAAATTGGCACCCTTTACGTTAATCGGCGCTACTACTAGGGCTGGCCTAATGGACAAACCATTTTTAGATCGTTTTGGTATCGTAGAAAGACTAAGCTTTTATCAAGTAAAAGATATTGTTCAAATCGTAAGTCGCTCCGCAAATTTATTAGGAGTTGATATCGAAGAAGGGGCGGCTCTTGAGATTGCAAAAAGATGTCGAGCTACACCTCGTATAGCTAACCGCTTGTTAAAACGTGTAAGAGATTATGCCCAGGTAAAAAATGAAAAAACTATTTCTACAGATACTGCCGATTATGCTTTAAATCACTTGGACGTAGATAGACGTGGCCTAGATCCTATGGATCGACAAATACTAACGGTTCTTTGTGAAAAATTTCAAGGTGGCCCAACAGGAATAGATACTCTTAGTGCGGCACTTAGTGAAGATCGCGGCACTCTAGAAGAAGTCTATGAGCCATTCTTGTTGCAAGAGGGTTTTATTCAAAAAACACCGAGAGGAAGAGTCGCGACAGATGTAGCGTATTCACATTTAGGGATAAAACAACTTAAGAGCACTAAGCAAGACAACTTAGATCTAGAAATTTAAAAAGCGGATTTTAATTATTTAAATCATCACAAAAATAGGACGTGGTTGAATAGTAGGATTTACTGTCGTCCACACTACATTCTTTAAAATAAAATTTTAATTTTCGAGGCTCTCTTTCTGGTCGTGGTGTTGGCGGAGAAAAGCTATCCATGGAGTAAGCAGCTGGGTGCGGTCTCGGAGCGTTTTCATCTATCTCCTCTGATGCACAACTAGCTAGTAAAAGTAGTAATATGGGTAGAAATTTCTTCATTATAATTAGTGTAGCAAATGATTAAAGCCAGTGATATAACTAAGTTATATATGTACTTACAGCGGACAATACGCAAAAAAATACGAGTAGATGGGGTTGGTTTACATACTGGAAAACCAGCCAGCCTAACCTTTTGTCCAGCGCCTGATAACACTGGGGTGCACTTCGTAAGAAGAGATTTACCAGGCGAACCTCATGTCTCACCAAAAGCACAATTTGTGCAAGCTACAAATATGGCGACTACATTAGGGAGTGAGTATTTTTCGATCTCTACCGTTGAACATTGTTTGTCAGCCGTATCTGCTCTACGCATTGATAACTTAATCATTGAATTACAAGGGCCCGAAATACCAATAGTGGATGGATCTTCCATTGAGTTTTATTCTGCCTTGGTAGAAGCGGGTGTGGTGGAGCAAGAACAACCTCGAAAGTATTGCCGGGTAGTTAAGCCAGTGTATTACAGTGATGGTCAAAAGCATGCGTATATAGTTCCATATAACGGTCTAAGAATTACTTGCGAAATTGCCTTTGATCACCCTGAAATTGGTCTTCAAAAAATTGATATTGATATTACACAAAGCTCATTTGAAAAAGAATTGGCAAGAGCTAGAACATTTGGTTTTTTAAAAGATGTCGAGGCGA
>JAGRAL010000266.1 GCA_020434605.1 Bdellovibrionales bacterium | reverse complement strand
GAATTAAAGATACGCCATCTTGTGCGTTTCTTTGTGCTTGCTTAAGACCTCTGATTTGAGCTCTTAAGTTTTCTGATATCGCTAACCCTGCTGCATCGTCACCGGCGCGGTTAATTCTATAACCTGACGCTAGTTTTTCGAAGCTTTTATCCAACGATAACTTAGTTCCCATTAACTGCCTTTGGGCATTTAAGGAAGCCACGTTGGTATTAATACGTAATCCCATGACTGCTCCTCCTTGAGTTCTACCTCAGCTCATCCTTGAGTGAGGGGTTACTTCAGTGTGAACTTCTTGTCCACATCTGATACATCGGCGTCTCAATATGCATCTTTAGGGTATATTTCTCATCCTGAGATTTTCTATACAAAGGTAGAGAAAATATGACTTAATATTTAAGAAAACAAAGACTTTGGTCCATCAAATGATTTTGAAATATCAAAAGACCTAGCAATGCAGACCTCTTAATTAAACAATGAGTTGTGGAATTTATTTTAGCGCACTTCTATTATATTGTGTTTTTTGAATATAGCCTGCTATTTCTTTTAGTCACAACGACTAGAAGAGTTCAGTTTTTTCGTCTTTTATATATAAGTACTAGAGAAACAATCTTACTCACACTAAGCCTCGTATCTATATTGATCTGTGTTAAGTACTTTCGTCAGGGTGAGATCGTGGGGCTTGCAGCGGTATCTGATTTTTTAAGAGCCGCTGTCTCATCTATGTCAGAATACTATGTCATGTTGCTGTTTTTATTTTACGGTACAGCCATCTCTTTTAATATCGTTAGACAAGCCTCTAGCTTTTGGCCAGTCATCAGTTTTGGCGAAAGGCTAAGACTAGTTATCGCCCCTCTTGGTATTTTGTTGGTAAACTTATATATGTGTGGCGTTTTAGTTTTAAGTTTAATTTAAGACCGATCAAACACCATAAAATTGTAGCCTGGACGTTTATCCTCACTCACTAAGTTAAATTCTTTCAATGGAATTTCTGGGTAATAGACTTCACCACCGTCCACAATGTGACCAATCTCTGTATAGTAAATTCGGTCTGCAATCGACATGGTCTCTTTATAAATCTCCCCGCCACCTACTATAAATATCTCACTTAAATCATAGTCCGTTAAAGTCTTGGCATAACCTATAGCTTCATTAATCGTTTGAAAGCATGTAAAACCCGCGGACTCTTTAATGGTTCTAGATACTAAAATATTGGCTCTATTTGGTAAGGGTTTTTTATTGATAGACTCATACGTCTTCCTTCCCATGATAATCACTTTACCTTTTGTTTTGTCTTTAAAGTACTTAAGGTCTTCCGGGATATGCCAAGGCAAACCATTCTTGATACCAATAACCCGATTTAAAGAGGCGGCAACAATGTGACATATTTTCATGGTTTTTGTCCTTACTATAAAAAAGTCTTATTGATCACTTCCCCACGAGCTTATAACACTATAGAGATTTTTTAAAACAAAATATTTGTTTATGCTATTTGTTAGTTTGCGGTTACAACCCATAAGTACTCGAGGGTGCTTGGGGATA
>JAGRAL010000265.1 GCA_020434605.1 Bdellovibrionales bacterium | reverse complement strand
ATACCCTCTATCAAAAAAAGCCGTATGATAATAAGTTACATAATTTAGTTCTGAAGCACTATGATCGTAATTAAATCCATGGAATGTATGAAACAAAATCGAGTCTTTTCGAACTAAGTCCACGATCAATGGGTCATTACTAAAAGGTTTGATATGCTTTTTTTGAAAATATACTTTACGAAACCAGGCATCTTTTTTAGGTAGATTAAACTTGATTTCCATATTGAATGTCTGAAGGTCAGTCACAAACCTAGAAGGGTCTTTTAATTTATCCGTAGCTGCCGCATTTGTTGCCTGCAAAGACTTATCTAAATGCTTTCTAAAAATTAAATATACAGTGCTATCACTATACATTCTTTCCACATCACTCTTCTTTATACAAGCTACCCCTTTTAAAAAACCATACTCGGCATGATAACCTTTGATTGGGTAGTAGTAAGAGCCCATATTCGTTCGACCAACTAGTGCGTACTCACTTTTATCGTCTTGAGGATAAATCTTATAGTGGTAATCTATATTTGCTGAAAAAACTGGAACCACAAGATCATGTTCCAGCAAATGGTTCTTTCCTTTCTCAGTAGCAATACTAAACAGCTTTCCAAGCGCAGACTTTGTAAAATCAGAAGATATACTTACAACCTCAGTTTGCTCTGGAAAAATATTTTTATTTTCATGCAACAAAGGCGTTAAAGACATTTCTCTGTTATAAGTGATGAGTGAACTTCCCATCGATAGATCTCTTACCTGTTGAACCGGTAAAATTTTATTAAAGATATCTAATATTTTTACTTTATTAGCAGCAGTAGACCCCCAAAATGGAGTTGCTAGCGTGAAAAAATACTTTAAATTTTTAGGTGTAAGACTTTTACCATTTAATTTTCCAGAACAGTAAAACTCATTACCACTAATGCAATCTGCAACATATCGCATACCAATAATACCACCTTGCGAATGAGCAATAAAAGCAAAGGGTGTATCGATATCTATTTTATTTTTTTGGTAATACTCACGCATCTTCTTGTATACAACTTGCGTAAACGCCTTCATATCACCACTATCGATAGTGCCCTCTTGTGCAAGCCCTCGCTTTGCATCAGGGTAGTTATAATAAACTATGCTCTCGACCGCGATACTGTCCTGGTAATCATCCTTTAAAATTTCTTTTAGATCACAAAACGTAGATTCATCCCCAATAAAACCGTGAAGAGTAAATACAACCAATTTAGGATTTGAAGCGTATGCGTTTATAGAAAATGAAAGTAAGAATAATAAAAATATACGATGTGCCATAGTTGGCAATACTTAGCATTTATTGCTATTAAATTCTATATGAATAGATTTCACCTTGGCGTAGACATTGTATCTGTAAAAAGAATAGAGGATTCATATGCCTCTTACCAAGAGAAGTTCTTGGCCAAATTCTTAACTGAAAACGAGATCAATAGCCTTAAGATCACGCCTCAAAGGCTCGCCTCTCGTTGGGCCGCTAAAGAAGCCCTGTTTAAGGCTTTCTCGAGTGCAGGTCTTACGACGACCTATAGAGACTTTGAAATCATCACAAGCGATACAGGTTGTCCTAGGGTTAAACATCTTTTTAAAGACTGGCATGCCGAGATCTCTTTATCTCATGAAAACGACTACGCCATCGCTTACTGTCAGATAAAAAAAATCCAATCATAAAGATTGGATTTTTTAGTCATAGTATCGATATAAAATATATCTACTATTGCTTAACTACTTCTGCTGTATCAGCTTTTTTAGCAGCTGCTTTTGGAGAATCTTCTGAAACTAGTGTAGACTCGATACGAGCTTTTTTACCAATAAGGTCACGTAGGTAGAATAGACGAGATCTACGAACAACACCTTCAGAAATTAATTCAATTTTATCAATAGCAGGAGATGCAAATGGGAAAGTTCTTTCAACTCCTACACCACCTGACATTTTACGTACTGTAAAAGACTTACTCATATCAGCACCTTGGATCTTAGTAACTAAGCCACGGTACTTTTGAATTCTTTCTTTTTCACCCTCTTTTACCTTAACGAATACTTCAACAGTATCACCAGTTTTAAAAGTCGGCACATCGATAAACTTATGCTTAGCTTTTGTTACTTCAAGAATTAAATTGCTCATATCGTCTCCTACAGATTCAGATCCGTTTAGGTAACATGAATTCAAAGTCCAGGTCAACTCTGATCTAGGGGTAAAGCCTGATTCTTAAGTCCCGAGATTCTCAGATCTTTCTCACTCATTTCAGCCAGTAGTTTGTTGGCCAAAAGACGCTCTTTGGGGCTAATATTTGCCCTTTCATAAAGGTCAGGCCGCCTTTGAAAGGTCCTTAAAATTGATATAAGTCGCTTCCACGTCGCAATTTTTTCATGATGCCCCTCAGTTAGTACTTTTGGGACCCCTAAGCCGTCAATTTCAGCAGGGCGTGTAAAGCTAGGAGCTTCTAGTAATGAATCATGAAAACTATCTTTTACAGCCGAGTCCTTATTACCCAAAACACCGGGAACATGCCTAGCAATGGCATCAATACATATTAAAGCTGGCAATTCTCCCCCGCTTACTACGTAATTCCCTACAGAAATTTCTTGATCCACGTACTCAGAAATAAAGCGCTCATCTACGCCGGCATACCTACCACAAATAAATACAATGTCCCTCTTGGTCTCGGCCATTGTCTTTGCCACTTTATCGGTGAGCGGCTCACCTTGTGGGCTTAGATAAATCTTGAGTGGGTTTTCTGATTTTATAGACTGGATGGCCTTAGACATTGGCTCAAAAGCCATTACCATTCCATCCCCACCACCGTAAGGAATATCATCTACCATTTTATAATTTCCCTCAGTAAAATCCCTCGGATTTACAACAGAGAGGCTGATAAGCTTTTTTTGAACAGCTCCACCAACAACTCCGTTTTTTAAGAAAGTTTCAAAGTATTCAGGAAATAAACTAAGAACATGGAAATTCATAAAATTCCTAT
>JAGRAL010000264.1 GCA_020434605.1 Bdellovibrionales bacterium | reverse complement strand
CTATTTATCGAAAAACCAAAGATCTTATTTTTTTAGGTGGCATAGGTTTTTTTCTACTGATGCACTTTACAATCGCCCCATATGCTCTTGTCTTTTTGATATCTTTTATCCTTATTCTACTTTTGCAAAAAGCAAAACATCGAGTGTTTTGGCCCGGGCCCACATACTACTTGGCGGCTAGCTCTATTGGTACTCTAGTGTTTATCTTACTTTACTATTTTGTCTCATGGAGTTTTGAAGAAACTGGTTTTGCAAAAGTTCGTTGGCTATTTTTGTTTTTACAATGGCTACTAACTTCTCTTATTTCCCCTTTTCTATACTTTTTATATCAATACATAGATAAGTGGACTGGAAAAGAGCAAATTATACCAATGGAAGATATGTTATGAATTGGCGGGTAAGCACACCACAAGATGAAGTAAAAGAGTATAGCGATCGATATAAGTTTATTTACATTCTATTAATCGCAACTCTTTGTATATTTTTAATGCGATTGTGGTATTTACAAATTTTTAAAGGTACCGAGTTTAGATATTACTCTGAACAGAATTTAATTAAATTTCAAAAGTTAATGGCTCCCCGTGGCCGAATCTTAGATAGAAATGGTGTTGTCTTAGTCGATAATTACCCTGGCTTTGAAGCAACAATTACACCTCAATACGTTCAAGACTTGAATGCAACAGCAACCGCTGTATCAAAAATTTTAAATATACCTGACAAACACATTGTTCGATTGGTTCAAAAAGGTGCAAAAGAGGAAGGGCGTTACCGAGCCGTTCGTATCAAAGAAAACTTAACAAGAGATGAGGTAGCAAGAATCGAAAGAATTCGCCTTGATTATCCTGGCCTTGATGTAAATATGTTTATCAAAAGGTCATACCCTTATCATGAAGTAGGCGCGCAGCTTTTAGGATATGTGGCTGAAATTTCTAAATCGCAATTGCCGATACTAAATAAAAACTTACCTGATGATAAAAAATTTAAACAAGGTGATATTTTAGGAAAAACCGGCATTGAACAAACTTATGACGAAGGCTTAAGAGGCGAAGATGGTTTAAGTTTCGTGCAGGTAGATGCTAGAGGCCGTATTGCTAACATTAAAGATAATGGTTTATTAAGCGCATTGCCATCGAAACAAGAGCCCACTCCAGGAAATAATCTTAAACTTACCATCGATGCTGACTTACAAAATACTGCTTATAAGGCTTTTGAAGATAAACAATTTATCGGTGGTCTGATCGCAATCAATCCTAACAACGGTGAGATCTTATCTTGGGTGAATGCTCCATCTTACGATCCAAACACGTTCTCGACTGGTATCTCTCAAAAGTTATGGGCCGAGTTAACAAATGACCCTTTCAAAACATTAAGAAATAAAGTGATTCAAGATCACTACGCACCGGGCTCAACGTTTAAAACTTTTGTGGCCTTAGCAGCCATTCAAGAAAAAATCATAAGCCCGCACACTACTGAGTACTGCCCTGGCTATATCAAATTTGGTAAAAAGATTTATCACTGTTGGTCAAGATCAGGTCACGGCAACGTAAATGTGTATCAAGCACTAGAGCAATCCTGTAACGTTTTCTTTTATAAACTCGGGATGAAGTTAGGGATAGATAATATTGCTAAATATGCCTCAGCTCTTGGAATAGGAAAGAAAACAGGAGTTGAAGTTAAAAACGAAGTTTCTGGTCTTATGCCTACAACGAAATGGAAGGAAGACCAATTGGGTGAACCATGGCAACCGGGAGAAAATTTAAGTAATGCCATCGGACAAGGCTTTGTTCTTACTACACCACTGCAATTAGCATTAGCTTACGGTAGTATTGGAGCCGAAGGCCCTTACTATAAACCTCATATTATCAAAGAAGTTCTAGATCCAGACGAAAAAGTAATTCGAGAAGTTAAACCCGAACTACTTCTTGATCCATCACAACCAGGGCCCGATGGAAAACCGCTTATTTCAAAAAATACCTATAAAATCGTAAAAGATTCTTTATTTAAGGTTACTAATGGAGAAAGAGGAACGGCAAAGTGGTACAAAATTCCAGGCATTGAATACGCAGGTAAAACTGGAACGGTACAAAATTTTGGTTTATCTGCTGACCAAGTTTATACAAAGTGTGAAACAAGACCCATACGCCAGCGTCACCATGGTTGGTTCGTAGCTTACGCCCCTGCTGACAACCCTAAGATTGCTGTTGCTATTTTGGCTGAACACGCTTGTCACGGTTCAAGTGCAGCCCCAGTTGCAAGAGACGTAATGTATGCTTATTTTAAAAAATATTACCCTGAATTATTAGAAACAAAAGATACAAAAAAACTGGCAGAACCAAAATCAACCCCACCACCAATTGATGATTAGGAAGAAGTATGCAAATTGAATCTAGAACTATATTTAAACGCTTTGATATTAACTTTGCACTAATCATTTTAGCTCTTAATATTATTGGCTTAATAAATGTTTATAGTGCCACTCATGATCACGGCGAATTTAGTCGAACTTTTTTAATGCAAGTTCTTTGGGTTGTTTTAGGCTGGCTGGTATTTTTAGCTCTAAGCTTTGTAGATTATAAATTTCTAAGTAAATTAGCCATACCATTTTGGATTTTTAACGTGGTCATGTTAATCTTAGTAACCTTTAAAGGTAAAACTGTTTACGGAGCCAAGAGATGGCTTGATTTAGGATTTTTTGCCTACCAACCCTCAGAGACAACTAAACTTGCGATGGTATTGATTTTAGCTTCTATCTTACAAAAAAAGAATTCCATTCAGGGATTGGGTTTTAGAGATTTAGTTGTCCCCCTCTTTTTTATGGCAGTACCGTTTTTAATTATCGTAAAACAGCCAGATTTAGGAACCGGTATGATGTTAGCTGCCATTGCTGTTAGTATGATTTTCTTTGCAAAGGTTAGAAAAGGGCCATTGATTACTGCTGTCGTATCTATAATGATTGCATTGCCAGCTGCCTGGACATTTGCATTAAAGCCCTACCAAAAAGACAGGGTTTTTACTTTCTTAGATCCAGGACGTGACCCTAGAGGAGCTGGATACAATAGTATTCAGTCTAAAATTGCTGTGGGTAGTGGAGAAACTTTTGGTAAAGGCTTTTTAAAAGGAACACAAGCACAGTTTGATTTTTTACCTGAACGACATACTGACTTTATATACAGTGTACTTAGCGAAGAGCATGGCTTTGTAGGAAGCGTATTTACATTGGTCTTATTTATGGTCCTATTTGTCATGTGTATACGAATTGCTAGTAATGCCAGGGATAAGTTTGGTGCACTTCTGGTTATTGGTTTTTCAAGTTATATATTTTGGCATATGTTTGTAAACATCGGCATGGTTTGCGGCTTACTGCCCATCGTGGGTGTCCCACTTCCTCTTATTTCATACGGGGGAACTGGTATGCTCTCTATCATGATTGGATTGGGTGCAATTTCAGCTGTCTCTTATCGTAGATATTTATTTTAATACAAAGTGTTTTTTACTATACAGAGTAAACATAACGATCAATACAGAAACTAAATACCATGTAGCAATATAACTTGGAGACATAAACATCTCTGAGTTAATTGCCGTTGGATTTCTCATAATCAAAAAGACTGCAAGATATGCTAAGGGTGGCAATATAATACTTAGTACGGGTCTTGATCGTAAGACTCTCATCTCGGATTTATTAAG
>JAGRAL010000263.1 GCA_020434605.1 Bdellovibrionales bacterium | reverse complement strand
TACAATTAAAAACGGCAAAAGATGCGAATCAATTACTAACGCATCAATAGCTTTAAAGTCTTTATATTAGCAAATGACTCAGGCCAACTTTTTAGTTGGCCTGTTTTTTTATCAAGCTTAGACCAAGGTCTATCGTCTTCTCTTTCAATTATTCCGTTAACATATGTATGAAACGAATCATTATTTTACTCTCTCTAGTTCTAATGTCTTGTGACCAAGGTAATATCAAAGCTCTTACAAACAATGAGGGCAAGTTTGATTGTAAAGCCACTGTGTCTGCTACTAATGTAGTTCCAAAAACAAAATTTAAAAATGCCTACGAAAGGTCTGGCAATAAAGTTGTGTTTAACAACTATAAAACAGCAAGTGTATTGCCAAAAGATTTTAAGTTAAGTGTTTTATTAGATAGAGAGTGCATAGCCAATGTTTCGGGATTATCTTTTTTGACAAAAGACTTTAAAAAGTTACCTAAGAAAGATTTTAAAAAGTTTTCTAAAGTTGAAGCCTATACGGTTAAACTTCCTGCTGAGATATCTAAGGCAGATCTAGAAAAAATTGCTAAAGGTGACCGCTGTGTAAAAGGTGTCACTGAAGAAACTTTTATTGAACCACAGTCACTACCAAACGATCCATTGTTTGGCTTGCAATCTTATATGCCGTCCATTTGATTTAATGAAATTTATGATGATGTATTTGTATCCAGTAAAAAGTTAAGTGGTGAGTATGTAGTTGCAGTGATCGATACGGGTTTTATGATGTCCCATCCTGATTTAGTAAACAGGTATTGGGTAAATCCAGGAGAGATACCTGGAAACGGTATTGATGATGATAATAATGGTGTGATTGATGACGTTCATGGGGCAAACCAAAATAACGTGCCGGCTACGGGGGATCCTAGTAGCGGTAATTATGATCGTCATGGTACGCATGTGGCTGGGTTTATCGGTGCTGAAGTTAATAATGCTGAAGGTATCAGTGGAATTATGGGATTAAACGCCAGGATTATGGGTATTAATGCTTGGCCGTACTTGGTTGGTTTAGGGGGAGGCAGCGCTCCCATGTCAGTGATAGATAGAGCGATTCGGTACGCAGTTGATAATGGCGCAAGAGTGATTAATATTTCAATGCAGGGTGAGGGTTATAATTCAAACATTGAAGATGCTATGAACTATGCGGCTCAAAATGATGTCGTAGTGGTAGTGGCCGCTGGAAATCAAGGGACAGAGATTGGTGATACTCACCGCATAGGTATACCAGCTATTTACGCTAAAGGGATCGCTGGTGCTATTGCTGTAGCTGCAACAAATTCAGCCAATGGTAATACAGCCCCAGAAATATGTGTGTTTTCAAACTTTTCTTCTAGCTACGTAGAAATAGGAGCTCCTGGTTGTGATCTTAACACATTCACAAACTATGGTGGTCATGGGATTTTATCAACGATACCTCCCGGAACAGATCCATCAGGGTATGGTTACATACAAGGTACTTCTATGGCGTCCCCTGTTGCCTCGGCGGGTGCTATTTATACTTATGCAATTTTAAAAGAGTTAGCAGGCTTAAATCCAACGGCTGCCTTGGTAGAAGAGGTCTTAACTACAGGATCAACGGTAAATTCTAATTTAGTGGGTAAAACTGTAAATGGAAAACACTTAGATTTAAAAGGGATTTATGATTACGTACAAGCTACGTATATTAATCCAGTTCCAGGGCCTACTCCGCCTTCAACCTCTGAGCCATGTAATTAATTTTTTAAAAGTGAACCAATAAGCACGTTTAAATCGGTGTGGTATTGGATTAATTTATTGTGCACGGGAGAAATAAAGCCTTCTTCCGTAGAGTGATTGATAAATTGAATCAAGTGATCAAAATAAGAATCAATATTCCATAGTCCAACAGGCTTTTGATGTAACTTTAGCTGTGACCATGTCACAATCTCAAAAAGTTCATCTAAAGTACCAAAACCGCCGGGCATAGCTAAAAAGCCATCAGAGATTTTTTCCATTAAAGCTTTTCTTTCATGCATGCTGTTTACTATGTGCAATTCTGTTAGATTTGAGTGAGCTACTTCAAGATCTACAATGTGCTTTGGTATGATGCCAATCACTTCTCCGCCATTCTTTAAACAAGCATCTGCCATTAGACCCATTAAACCAATACTTGCGCCTCCGTAAACAATACGGATTTGATTTTTTGCACAGTATTGGCCTAAATAAATAGCCATTTCTGGGTATGTTACTCGGTTACCATTTTTAGAGCCGCAATACACACAAAGGTTTTTCATAGCTTCTGGTAACAAAGATAAAACTTAATGAAAAGATTTAAATGATTCTTGATGTAGAAAAGCTATAACGCACCATATAGGCAAGCTTTACTGGGATGAAAATCCTATCTAAACTATTCTTACTTCATGAAGGGGGTCTTATGAAATGGATTTTTGTATCGTTATTATTTGTTGGTTTTAATGCCCATGCGCAGTTAAGCGCTAGTCCTAGTTATGTCAATTTTGGTGATGTAAGCGTTGATAGTGGATTGGGTCGTCGCACGACAGTTTTTGTAAATAGTCAAAGCAACCAAGATAATAGCGTATATGTGAGTAACTCATGTTTTGGTTCTTTTTATACATATAATAACTGTTATACTTTACCTCCTTATGGTTCTTGTACGATACAAGTTGAATACAAGCCCATCAGAGAGGGTTACGAATCTTGCAGCATGAGTATTAGAGGTAGTCGTGGAGGCTTTACCACTCTTACAATTAGCGGCCGTGGTGTTACCTCTATCGCAGATGAAGTTTTTGGACCATACTCTGAGTGATTTTCTTATTACTTAGCCTTTTGCATGCGTCAGTATGTACTCAATGGGGTAAACCCATTGAGATTGGCTTGTTACCTCATAAGCAAATCAATGAGGCTAGCGGCTTACAAGTAAGCAAAAAAATAAAAGATCGTATGTACCATGTTAATGACTCGGGTGAAGGACCTATTTTTTTTGTTACAGATACTAAGGGTGCTAACTTACAAGTTGTTAAGGTTGAAGACTTCTATCCTGTCGATGCTGAGGATATGACGATTGCTAGTTACAACGGA
>JAGRAL010000262.1 GCA_020434605.1 Bdellovibrionales bacterium | reverse complement strand
TTATCGATCCAGAGGTTTCTGTGTGTGAATTGCTCGCATTTGCTGTGATAAAGAAAAAAGGAGTAGCAACAGCAAGAGTTCCAAGAATAGCTAGTAGCACTTTTTGCTTTTTATAATGCTTGATGATCCAAAACAAAAATAAAATACATATAAAAGAGAGTAGAGTTATAAAGAGTGATGTTGCACCAGCTTGTTGCTCAAATACCCAAAGCAACCACAGCATGGTACAAAACATTGGAAAAGCAAAAAACTCTTTCATTCTTAGCATCCACTGACCTGGCTTAGGTAATAAGTTTAGCCAACCAGGGAAGTAGCTAAGAAATAAATATGGTATAGCCATACCCATGGCTAGAGAGGTGAATATCATAAAAGTTTGTGCTAATGGCAATGTAAAGGCTACGCCAATGGCCGCTCCCATAAATGGTGCGGTACATGGGGTTGCAACAATCGTTGCAAGTACGCCTGTTTGAAATGAACTAAAATAGCCATGAGCTTTAATTTTTCCACCAATTTGTATTAGCTTTTCACCGAACTCAAAAAAGCCTAAAAGATTTAATCCTATAAAGAAAAATAAGAAAATCATTCCTAATACGAAGTATGGAGATTGTAATTGAAATCCCCAGCCTACGGCTTCTCCAGATGCTTTTAAACTTAGTAAGATAATGGTCAGTGCCCAAAAAGAGCAAAGAACACCTATTGTATATAACCAACCATGAACTCGTATACTCTTAGGATTTTCTTGTGCTTGATGAACGAAACCTAAAATCTTCAAAGATAAAACGGGAAATACACAAGGCATAAGATTTAATATAAGTCCGCCAATAAACGCAAATAAGAGAAGTAGTGGAAGTCCTGTCGTAGTGTCTTGTGTTCCTAATTTAGCTATCTGTACATCATAAGCTACCATATCTAGATTGGTATTTTTTGGAGTAAACGATAAAACACCGTCTAGGGAAGTGAGATTGGGCTCTACATTTTCATCCGCTTTGATTTTTAAAATAATATCTTTTTTGTTAATCTCAAATTCCTGTTTAGCAGAGTGATTGATTTGCAAACTATTGTTTGGAAAAAAGTAAACAGACGAAAAATCAGGTATAGATTTTTCTGGCGCATGAATAGAGATAATAAATTCGCCATTTTCAAAAGTATAAGACGTTTTAATTTGCTCATCTTTAAGAGGGATTGAAGATAGGCTCTTGTGGATAAGATTATAGTTTTTTGATGGTTGTCTGTTTTCTTTAATAGGCAATTCTATGGATAGGGTAGCCTTTCCTGGAATACACTCAGAACGACAAACCAACCACTCTAATTTTGCCTCAACAAAAATTTTATCAGAAACCACACCCATATTTTTGATAATAAATGGGATTGCGATTTTACCACCGTAGCCATAATTCATTAGTGTTTCTAGGGGCATTAGGCTAGGTAGTGGCCATAAAAAATCAGAGATTTCTACATTATCTTTTTGTAGCCAAGTAACTTTTGGTTCTTTTCCTGAGTCTCCAGGATTTTTCCAGTATATATGCCACTCGGGCTCTAGGTGAAAGGTGAAGGCAAAGTAGTTGTCATCATTCACTATAAATGAATCGTATTGTGAAACTAGGTCGACCTCTACGTGAGGTGCCTTAACAGGTGTTGCAAAACTAATAAAAGATAAAAATATAATTGAAATTAGACCCATGCTCTATCCTTGTACGTAATCATCGACACTTTTGTGACAATCTCTAAATAAACTTATCAAAAACTGTATCAATTTAAAACGATCTTATGGATAAAAATCATTCAAAGTTAATAGGATAGTTTACTACAATAGGATCACCATCAAAGGTCTTAAATTTCATTCTCTCTAGAACAGTAAGTGTACACTTTTGTAAGCGCGGATCTGCAATGGTACTTCGTAATATGCGAACACTGGTAACATTCCCATCTGGTTCAACTGTAAAACTGATGCTCATTTTTCCGGATGCATTTGGATTTAAGCGTAAGTGCTGGGCATAGCATCTATTTAAAAATGGCTTTTGTTTTTTTACTACACTAGCGATGTAATCATCAGGCAAACTTTCTTTTGCTCTTACCGGTGTAGGCTTAGGAGTTGGGCGAGGGCGACTAATTTGTACAGGAGGCGGAGTTGGTGTAGGTGTAGCTACGCTTTCTTCTTCTCCTGCATCTAGTTGGTCTAACTCAGGAGCGATAATGATAGTTTCTTTTGGCGGTAATCTTCCGGATGTATCCAAGACTTGCGAATCTTTGTTTAAAAATACCTTTCCTGCCTTTCCTTCTTGGACAACTTTAAAATTACCTTGAAGAAATGAGATAACAACTCCACCGGATTCACCATCTAAAGATTTTTCGAGTACTAAGAGTGAGTTGGGTTCTAAATCTAAAACTAGTCCATTAGTGAAGGCGATAGTTGCATATGATTTTTCATCTGTTTGTATTGTGTCGTAGTATCTAAGCTGCTGCGACTCTCGAATGTTTTTGTAGACCAATCTTTTAGGTAGTTTTAGCTTTGGGTTACCTTCAATACGAGTGACTTGTGCCACTATTTCACGAGTGTCTTTGGGGCCATACATCTCGTCCCAGACGCTAAGAATCGTTTCGTAATTTAAAATTAAATAACCACCACCCAATACTAAAAGGATGGCTAATAGAATTAGCGAAAGACGTTTAAACATGTCTTAATTGTAAGTATAGATTGTCTTAGTTGCCAGTCTTTTCTGTTGCTGGAGCTTGTTCTGCTGGAACATCAGCAGCAGCAGGAGCACTTTGTGATGCCGGAATAGCAGATGCAGGCATACCATCAAGGACGGACTTGTTACCTTTTACGTTGTAGAGTGTAAGAGCTATGCAAGTGCCGGCAAATAGTAAGCCAGTCCAACGAGTAGCTTTTGCGATTAAATTATCTGCACCTGAAGCACCAAGTATAGACTGAGAACCACCACTCATAACACCTAGTCCACCGCCCTTAGAGTCTTGGATTAAGATCAAAAGGATTAAAAATAATGCGATCACTATGTGTAGAATGCTGATAAATGTTAACATGTATGCTCCTAAGGCCCACAATATAGGGAAAGCCTATATTCTTTGTCCATTGCTTTTCTCTAAGTTTCTTGCGCAATGCAAAATCTATAGTGAAGCCTGAATAATTTGGTGAAAACTATCGGCTTTTAAAGAGGCACCACCCACTAGAAAGCCATTTACATTAGCAATTTTGCTTAAAACACCAGCATTATCAGCCTTCACACTTCCTCCGTATAATATCGGAGTTTTTTCGGCAAAATCAGCCTGGGTCATTTCTTTCAAATAATTTCTAATAAAAGCATGAGCCTCTAAGACCTGCTCTGCGTTTGCAACCTTTCCTGTTCCTATGGCCCATACTGGTTCGTAGGCAATAATAATTGGTTTTTGAAAGTCACAAAACTGTAGTCCAACCTTTAGCTGCTCTTCTAAAACTGCTTTTGTTTTGTTGGCCTCTCTTTCTTCTAATGTTTCTCCCACGCAATAAACGGGAGTGAGTCTTTCTTTTTGCGCAGAGCTCACTTTTCGAGCCAAGAAATCATTTGTTTCGCCAAATAAATGTCGTCTTTCAGAGTGTCCGACAAGCGCGTGAGTGCCGCCCATTTCTTTTAAAATTTTTGGAGAGTTTTCACCGGTAAATGCACCTTCATTTTCGGGATGAATATTTTGAGAACCCCAGGTCATAGAGGTTTTAGAAAGTAAGGATGCTAGAACTCCAACAGAAAAGTTTTGCGGAAACACTAAAACTTGTGAGTGGAGTTGTTTTGGTACTAACTCAAGAAGTTCGTTGATTGTTTCTAAACTCTCCTGCGGACTTTTATTTAACTTCCAA
>JAGRAL010000261.1 GCA_020434605.1 Bdellovibrionales bacterium | reverse complement strand
GTCTTGTTGTATGGTAATAGGCAAGAGCAAGTGCATCTGTAGCATCTAATTTTTCTACTCCAATCCCAGCACCCACTAGGTTTTGCAGCAAAAATGCAACCTGATCTTTAGTGGCATTTCCACTACCCGTAATACCTTTTTTTACTGCTTTGGCAGAATATGTATGAATTTGCGCTCCCACTTTTTTGGCCTCATACAAGCAAACTCCTCTTAAGTGAGCTAGCTGAAGACTCGACTTGATATTCTTGGCCGTAAATATCTCTTCGATAATTACTGATTGTGGTTTGTAGAGCTTAAGTATTTTTTCGATTTCTAGCCCTATTAAAAGCAAACGATTTTCGAAAGTTTCAGAACTTTTCATTGATATGGCACCAAAGCGTATTAGTTTTGTAGCTTCAGATGTCTTTTCGATGACACCAAAACCTGTGTTATGTGAGCCTGGATCGATACCTAAGATGATTGCCATATTACCCCTAATAACAAACATACTAAATAATAATACCACCTATAGCAAGTTATCCTATTGATTTCATTTGCGAAGAGTGCAAGACTAAATGTAATGAATAGCATCAATCCAGAACTTGTTGAACGCTACCAACTTCTCTATCAAGAAGATCCTAAGTCCAAAGTTTTTGCACCTTTGGCCGAGGCATATCGTAAAATGGGAATGATTGAAGAGGCCCTTCGCGTCGCTAAAGAGGGAGTAAGCCATCACCCACACTTTCCCAGTGGCCGAGTCGCACTAGCTAAAGTTTTACTTGATAAAAAACAATTAGATATGGCCGTAGAGCACCTACAACATGCAGTAGACATATCTCCCGAAAATGTCCTTGCTCAGTCGCTGCTAGCAAAAACTATGATGGACCTTCGCAGACCCAAAGATGCTCTAAAAGCATATAAAATGCTTTTATTTTTAAATCCTGATCACAAAATAGCACAAAATGCTGTGAAACGCTTAGAAAGTCTAAGTGCTGAAGATTTCGACTCTGACATTTTTAGTTTTAAAAATCTAAAAGACAACCTCGATAATGTTGATTTTATTGAGCGTGCCACCCCAGACAGCGAACCAAAAGGCACATACCAGTCCCAAAGGTATTTAGAGAGAATGATTTCTTTAGCTGATGCTTTTATTGTCAGAAATGATGTAGAAAAAGCCATTCAGACCTTAGAGAAAGCACAAGAACATCTTAAAAAGCAACCCGAGATAGAACGTCGTCTACAAATGTTGCAAGACAGAAAACAGGAAATCGAAGACTCACCGTCCCCCTCTAGCAATAGAAAAAAGATTGCTTTTTTAGAGCGTCTGTTGTTACGTATTGATGAACGTAAAGCTTGATGATTCTTTGTAAGAATTCAATCGCGGGGTAATATGCACGATACTAGTGATTTTGGAAAAGGCCTTAAGATTATGGTGGATGGAAGTCCATATGTTATTACTGACTTTCAACACGTAAAACCTGGTAAGGGCAACCAATTCACACGTACAAAAATGCGCAGTCTTTTAACTGGTTCTAATTTAGAAAGAACCTTTAAGTCGGGTGAAAAATT
>JAGRAL010000260.1 GCA_020434605.1 Bdellovibrionales bacterium | reverse complement strand
GATCTTTATATACTGCGATCACAAAGCTCACTAAAAATAATATTAGTGGAATCCACAAATAAGAATTCCACTGCCCTAATGCATATCTAGCACCAAAGAGCGATACAAAAGAAACAAGCGCTAGCAGCCAAATTAACTTAAGCATTCATCATCTCCATCTAAAAGACTCGACAACTTGTTGGCACATAAATACGAATAAACTGATATAACTTAAAAAAATGGAAGCATCCAAAATCGAAAAACCACCTTTATAGAAGGCCTGCAAGTGAGAGTTGATCCATAACACGTCAACCACAGTTGAAATAGATCCATCCGCACTAGTTCTAAAGATAGCCACAAACCATAGTGACAAAATAAATACGATTGATAAAATACCTGATACTATAAGTGAGCTAGTCAAACTGGATGCAAAAATACTTACTGCAGTATAAAGCATAACAACTAAACATATCCCAACGTACGATAACAATAAATGTGGAATCGGAAGAGGCGCCACCCATAAACCAGCAACTGGATAAATTGCTGATACGGCCAGAACAACAAAGCCAGCAGCACTGGCGGCTAAAAATTTTCCGATTACAATTTGGCTTGACGTAATAGGAGAGGTCAACAGTAACTCGAATGTATTATGCTTATACTCTTCAGAGAATAGTTTGATTGCAAAAAAAGGACATACAAACATCATTACAAAGTTTAGACTTGATAGATGCGGCACAATCATTCCTGTCGCAAAATTAATGCCGTTAATATTAGGCATTTGACTAGAGATTTTAGCATACTGATCTAGGATATTAAAAAATACGACACCAAAAAACAAACTACATAAAAACAATATAAAGAAGAATGAAGGTTTAAACACAATACCTTTAAATTCTTTTTTAAATATAGAATAGATGACTGGCATTAGTTATTATCCTTTGTCACTAGCTGTAAGTAAGCTTCTTCTAGACTTGTTTCTTTTTTTCTTAGCTCAGTAAATGGTATTTTGTTTTCAATAAATGTTTTCATGATTTGATGTAGTTCTTTATTACCAGTAACTGTAAACTCCACCCATCCATCTTGTCGTGGCTGTAAACCCTGTATATCTAAATTTGCCTGCGACACACTTGCCCAGTCAAAATCTTTGGGTGCCAGCAACTCATAGGTGGCTTGACTCACTTTTGAAGTTAGCTTTGACACTGACTCTCGAGCCAAGACCTTTCCCTTATTCATAATAACTACTTTGTTACAAACAGCCTCAACTTCGGATAGAATATGTGACGACAGTAACAAAGTTCTATCCACGGACAGCGTTTTTATTAATTGTCTTATTTCGATCACTTGTTTTGGATCTAAACCGACTGTCGGCTCATCAAGAATGATTAAATCAGGCTTTGCTAGCAGTGCCTGCGCAATTCCTAGTCTCTGCCTATAGCCTTTTGACAGTGTTTTAATATTTTTTGATTGAACATCTACAAGATTTGTCTGCTCAATAGCCTCACTAACATATTTTTTTAAATGATTTTTATCTACTTGTTTTAGCTCTCCCACATATCGTAAGTAGGCGCTAACAGTCATATCAAGATAAAGAGGAGCATGCTCAGGTAAAAAACCAATTCTTTTTTTAACAGCTATGGGGTCAGTGCCTACGTCAATATCTTGAATCATTACTTTTCCACTACTAGGTGGCATAAATCCTGTTAAGATTTTCATGGTAGTAGATTTACCCGCTCCGTTAGGCCCCAATAAGCCTACAACATCGCCTTTAGTGAAATCGAAAGATATTTTATCAAGAGCTAGGGTCTGTCCGTAATATTTTGTTAATCCTTCAACAATAACCATAGAAATATGCTAGAATCGCCTATCATCTACGTCAATCCTTGAATCGAATGCGAAGAACTTTTTCTTTTTGCACATGCACGCGGCCTAATTTATCACCTTTAATAGGTTTAATATGACGACACTCTGTATATTGCACATCAAACATATCCCCATCTCTGAGTGATTTAGAGAAACCTGATTCTTTTACTAAAAATAGCCCTAATTCAACCAGCTCATTTTCTGAGACAACCTTTCCTTTATTTTGCTGTAAAATAAGGTGACCACTTGGATGATCCCGCACATGCATCCACAGGTACCAAGGCTTGGCTTCCCTTAATAAGACCATATTGTCTTTAGCAGATTTACCAACATAAGCTCTTCTGCCGTCCTCAAAAACCTTAACTCTGCCTTTGGCATCTACTTTCTTAAATAAGTCCTCAACAGGTGTTTTTTTAACTTCTACA
Source organism: Bdellovibrionales bacterium (assembly GCA_020434605.1). Taxonomy (GTDB): domain Bacteria; phylum Bdellovibrionota; class Bdellovibrionia; order Bdellovibrionales; family UBA840; genus JAGRAL01. The sequence continues at coordinate 522 of JAGRAL010000260.1, read as the reverse complement.
CCTTTTGCAACAGTCAACTGAAGCTCTTCTATTCTCTTCTTCAACGCCTCTTTTTTATGGATCTGCTTTTTGTTTTTCTCTAATAAGATCTTTATAGCATCGTACCATGGTGTAGTGCCCTCTAAGCCCTTTATATCAATACTCTCAGTACTCTGTGTTTCTTTTATTTTTTCCACAAGCTCTAGATAATTCACCATGGGATATGCTTCGAAATCTTTTTCTAATCTTTCTAACAACGCAGCTGTCTTGCCTTTATCACTTTGTTTTTTTACTTTCGGTACAGAAAGCCCTTGGTACTCAGACCACTTCGTTAGCATTATTTCGTCAATATTAGCGACAGGACTTATTTCAGTATCATCACTTTGTAATGGCTTTGGTTTGAACCATGAAATCGACTTGTCCTGTGTTTTTGCAATCAAATTTGAACCATGTGGAAAAAGTCTAGCTTCAATCTCTAAATCACCATGCTCTTTTGAAGTAAAGTAAAAGTGCAGAACCCGCCCCTCGCCATTTATAATCCGA
>JAGRAL010000259.1 GCA_020434605.1 Bdellovibrionales bacterium | reverse complement strand
AAATATTCCTAACAATAAAAATCCTAATAATTCTAATGGCTTGGGAAACACTAAATTTATGTTAAGTGATAATAAATGATTTTGAAATAGGCCCAGGCAAAATTCAAACAACATGAAACCAAGAGTGATCGCTAATACTGAAGAAATAACTCCTACCCCAATCCCATTAATTAAGTATGGCCTCTGTATCATACTAGAAGAGGCGCCAATAATTTCTAAGACTTCAATTTCTTCTCGATTACTGCTGATCAAAGTTTTGATTGCATTTGCAATCACAAATATACCCGACAATAGCACAATAAATATAATCACTGAGGCCGATGACTTAATTGCTAAAACCAATTGCGCATACTCTTTGAGCCAAATTTTTCCGTAAGTGACATCTTGGACACCTTTTAAGACAGAAATTTTATTAGCGATACCGTCCATCCAGCTGTGCAAGCTTGATATATCTTGTCGCTTATTTAACTCTACCTCAAAACCATTATTGAATGGATTATCAATAGTATCTAAAACCTTTAGCTGAGGGAAAACGCTATCTAACTTACTGACAAATTCTTTTTTGTAGGTGTCTTTATCAATGAAATTAGTTTTCTTAACACCAGAGATTGAGGAAATTTCTTTGTTCAGAGCTACTTGCTTTTTACCGGTAACCGAGTCATCTAAGTACACTGTCATTTGTAGATGGTTCGACCAACCCGAAAATATATGATCTAAATTAATAAATAGCACATACAAACTAAAACTAACAAAAAATGATAGTGCTATTACTAAGCAAGTAGATACCTGTAAAGTAGGGTTTTTAAACATTTGCGCTTTTAAATCATCGAAATAATTCATAGAAAATCCTGACTAACTTGTCCGCCAACCAAGTGAATTCTTCTTTTACCAAATTTTTCTAACAAGGCGTAATCATGGGTTGCAATTACCACTGTGGTCCCTTGCTCATTTACTCGTTGAAAGAGCTTCATAATTTCAAGAGCAAGTTTTGGATCTAGGTTACCCGTAGGTTCATCGGCAATCAGCAAACCCGGCCTGTGTATAATCGCGCGAGCTATAGCTACTCTTTGTTGCTCTCCACCCGATAAACTAGAACAAAGCGTGTTTGCCTTATCTAATAAGCCAACTTGCTCTAATACATCCCTAGCTCTATTCATGATGTGATGTCTTTTTTCACCCAGAATCTGCAGTGGTAAAATAATGTTATCAAAAACTGTTTTATCACTTAGCAATTTAAAATCCTGAAACACAACCCCAATTTTTCTTCTCAAGAATGGAGCTTGTTTTTTACTTAAATGTATCAATGACTGACCTGCAACGACCAATCCACCTGTTGTGGGTCGATCAAACGCAGAAAGCATTTTGAATAGCGTAGTTTTTCCGGCTCCACTTGGCCCCGTTATAAATAAAAACTCACCTTTTTCGATTGTTAAACTAAGATCTTTTAGCGCGTGAACGGGGCCTGGATATGTTTTATAAACATGGGATAGTTGTATCATATAAATATGATAAACTAAGGTTAGTTAAATTGGCCAGAATTGATGAGGTCTAGAATTTGATGGTGCTGTTCTCGCATGGCCAAACGTATAGACTCAGAGTGGGATGATGGTCCAGACTTAAGAGCTTCTTCGTAGGCAGTTTTAATAGTTTTTATTACAGCCCCATTGCGAAACACACGACTCACTAAATAAGGGTTTTCTCGTCCCCAGTCTTCGGTTTGTATGTGATAGGTAACGCCATCTGATGTTACGTCTGAATTAAAACCTTTTTCCAACGAGTCCCTCCTTGAGACACTTTATTAAGCAATTTAGTGAATCATTTTTTTTATAATTTATCAAATGATTCCGATAGGAAATCCATGCGATTCATCGTAGCATTTACACTTCTAATGATTTTGGGAGCCTGCAGCTCTAGCACTAGAACCGTTAACGGTAATGAAAATTATGAACCCTGTGTTTCTGATGTGTGTGGGACTGAACCTAGTTATTGCTCATCTCCAACAATCACAGATCCGGTCACAATCTCAGGAGACGCTTATTATGTTAAACGACTTCCAAATGGTACGGGACTTGGGGGACCTTCGGGTAATCTCCCGATTCGTTTTGCTGAGGTAGCTATTGTAAATGGCTCCGGAAGTGTTTTGGGTTGTGGTGCTACTGACGCTAACGGAGCTTTTGCTATAAACATACAAAGAGTATCTGCCAGCGTGTATGCACAGGTCAGATCTAGAGCTAATACTACTGGCAAGTTAGTTGCTAGTGTCTTAGATTCACCGCTAAAGTTTAACTATTATAAAGTCACTACGGATACTCCCGTTACTGGAAACGCAAACCGCACGTTAGCAGACACCATTGCTCCGCATGACGGTGATATCGAGGGCGGTGCATTTAATATATTAGATAGACTATATGAGGCGAATGAATTTTTAAGAACCGAAACAGCTGGCTGTAATACTGTGGATGCTTCTTGTACACCTATTACAAACACACCAAAAGTGACCGCGTTTTGGAAACCAGGGTTTAACCCCGGCACATACTTAGGAAATAGCGCTAGTGATACAGTAAGTTTTTATTTATCCGGTACATCAAGGCTATACATAGTTGGCGGTGTGAGTGGAAATGTAAACTCTGCCGATACAGATCATTTTGACGACGCTGTAATTGTGCATGAGTTTGGTCATTTCTTAGAGGATATTTACGCGGGCTCTGATTCACCAGGGGGATCGCACAACGCTAACTCTGTGATCGACCCAAGACTTGCTTGGAGTGAGGGTTGGGCTACCTATTTTTCAATGTCTTCACGCGCCAGCCCGATGTATATCGATACGTATGGAAACACTGACGGTACGACAGGTAAATATTTTTATCATAACTTAGATACTAATAGTCCAAAGAGAGATCCTAGTAGCGCCGGCTACACCGTGCCCGCTGGACAAGGTATTTTTAGAGAGTTTGGAATATCAAGATCACTTTTAGATATGACGGATGCGGATGCAGCCTCTCCTTATGATAGTGATGGCACCGAAATTCCGTTCAATGAGTTTTGGGCTATATTTGCCGGAAGTACAAAGTTTCCCGCAAGCTCAACCAAATTCAGAAATGCTGGATTGTTTTTTAAACAGCATGATGCACTAGCCGCAAACACTGATATTACGACAAGCACTGCCAACGCCGACCTACAGGATGAGTTTATGTACGATCCTGCTGCAGCAGACTATCTTGCGCATTATGCTACGCCTGTTGCATCAGGCGCATGCACAGACACAGCCTCGATTAAGCCTGCTAATAACAATGATAAAAATGAGGATGGAAGTTTTGAAAACTCAAATCAGTTTTCCTCTAATGATTTTTATCATCTAACGCATGCAGGTGGATCTTTGAATCTTAGTTTAGTAACTAAATCAGGAACTCTAGACCTCGATCTTTATCTTTATAAAGAGGATTATACTTACGGCGAAGGAAGTAGTATTTTAGCTAGCAGTACGAATAATGGTACAGCCAGTGAATCTATATCTTTCTCTAGCTTGCCTGCAGGAAGTTATATGATTAATGTAATGGTATACACTGCTGGATTAGCTGGTACATCCGAAGCTACTTGGCCGACAAATGTGTATGACTTATTTGTTAACTCATCAAGGGTATGTCCATGAAAAAAACAGTCATCACTCTCTCAGTACTTACTTGTCTAGCAATTGCAGCTCTAATATTTAAACCAATGGCAGAACCTAGCAAACAAAATATTCTTCATAAAAAACATGCCACGCACGGTTTTACTAAACCGAGAAGTACATTTGTAATTCATCGCTTACCATCAAAGTCAGAAAATAGTATTTCATTATCCCTTGAGGTAGCGGGCCCATTTGATCATTATGAGTTTAATTGGTGGATGCCTGATAGTAC
>JAGRAL010000258.1 GCA_020434605.1 Bdellovibrionales bacterium | reverse complement strand
AACTTATTCATTGGAGATAATGGTCAGGGTAAAACAAATTTAATCGAAACTTTATACCTACTTTGTCGTGGAAAAAGTTTTAGATTTTCTAAATGGCAACACTATTTACCAAAAGAAAGTGTGGATAAAGCTGTTAGAGTCTGTGCTGAACTTGAGTTTGAACAAAAAAATTTTCAACTAGAGTTATTTTATTACAACGAAAAAAAACAATTACTGAGCAATCAAAAAAAAATCACCTGGAGTAAGTCCACAGAATTTACTCCGGCAATATTATTCTCTCCAGAAAGCTTAAGTGTAATTAAAGGTAGTTCTGCTGAAAGACGAGAGATGATAGATAATTTACTGCTATTATCTAGGCCATATTCTCATGGTTTATTACACCAGTTTGAAAAAGCCTTAAAACAGCGCAATCGAATATTAAAAAACGCCGCGAAAGAAATCACCCCTGTAGGACAAGCAAAATCACTTTTGGATAGTCTGGACGTAAATTACCTAAAATTGGCCGCAGAGCTCACTTTTGAGCGTGTAGAAGCCATAAAAGACATACTTCCGGACTTTAAAAACAACGCAAAAGAGATTTTGAACCAAAAAGATGTGGATATTTCTGTGGATTATGTAGTTTCTGATGAAAAAGCGAACTCTTGGACCCTGCCAACAATCCACGCAAAATTACGTGAAAGACGTGATCAATTACTAGCGGCAGAGCTAAGTTCCGGACAAACACTAGTGGGGCCACATAAACATGATATTTCCTTTATATTTCAAGGGCATGACTCACGACATTATTGTTCGCAAGGACAGCAGCGCGCACTGATATTGTCTTTAAAAATTGCCAAAATAATGTATTATAAGCGCCTACACCAAGAGTGGCCAGTACTCTTCCTAGATGACGTGTTTTCAGAGCTAGATATCGAAAGAAGAAGCCAACTGGTTAAGTTTTTAAAAGCAAGTGAAGGACAAACGTTTTTAACTTCTACAGAAATATCTTTAACTGAAGATCTGTGTAACGAAAGATCTAAAGTTTTCAAAGTTACTGAAGGAGTTGTTTGTTAAAAGGAAGAGGATGTGGAAGTGACTCAGCAAAATGTACCGTTGAATGCTAAAGAAGGTTTAAAAGATTACACGGCGGATTCGATACAAGTACTTGAAGGCCTAGAAGCAGTTAGAAAACGTCCCGGAATGTATATCGGTGATACAATGAACAAAGGCTATCACCACTTAGTATGGGAAATTGTTGATAATGCTGTTGATGAATCTTTAGCTGGGTTTTGTAACCATATTAAAATCACAGTTCATGCAGATGAATCAGTAACTGTAGAAGATAACGGTCGTGGAATTCCTGTAGATCTACACTCAAGCGGAAAGACAGCACTAGAAGTCGTACTCACTGTACTCCATGCAGGTGGAAAATTTGATGGTGGATCATATAAAGTTTCTGGTGGTCTACACGGTGTGGGATCAAGTGTTGTAAATGCGCTATCATCAAGACTAAGAGTAGAAGTAAAACGTGCAGGTAAAGTATATACACAGACTTATACACGAGGAGTTCCGCAAGGACCGGTTGAAGAAATTGGTGCTACTGATAAAACAGGAACAAAAGTTACTTTCAAACCTGACACAAGTATATTTCAAGAACCAGGTCAGACTTACAGCTATGATATTTTATCAAAACGTATTCGTGAGATGGCTTTTTTAAATAAAGGCCTACGCATTACTCTTACCGACGATCGCACTGGTAAAAAAGATGATTTTCAATTTTCAGACGGTATAGCAGAATTCGTTGTTTACTTAAACTCTGCTCGTAAAACTCTTAATAACGTAATTGCTTTTAGTGGCGCAAGAGATAACGTAGAAGTTGATATAGCAATGCAGTGGAACGATTCTTATTCTGAATCTATTCACACATATTGTAATAATATTAACACCATCGAAGGTGGAACACATTTAGTAGGTTTTAGAGCGGCCCTTACACGTACTGCAAATTCCTATGCTGCACAAAAAAATCTGTTAAAAGACTTAAAAGAATCTCTTGATGGTGATGATATCAGAGAAGGACTTGCTGCAGTTATTTCTGTAAAAGTTAGAGAACCACAATTCGAGGGGCAAACAAAAACAAAACTAGGAAATAATGAAGTAAAAGGGATTGTTGAATCACTAGTAAATGAAAAACTAGCAGACTTTTTTGACCGAAATCCAAGTGTAGCAAAAAGTATTATTGGAAAATGTATTGATGCTGCCAGAGCAAGGCTTGCTGCTAGAAAAGCAAGAGAGTTAACACGTAGAAAGTCAGCACTAGATTCAGGTGGTCTTCCAGGTAAAATGGCTGACTGCCAAGAAAAAGATCCGACAAAATGTGAAATCTATCTGGTTGAGGGTGACTCGGCAGGTGGATCTGCAAAGCAAGCTCGTGACAGAAGAACACAAGCAGTTCTTCCTCTAAAAGGTAAAATATTAAACGTTGAGAAAGCGCGATTTGATAAAATTTTGTCAAATGACGAAATCAAAATGATGGTGGCAGCACTTGGAACTGGGATTGGCAAAGATAGCGTAAATCCAGAAAAAGTTAGATACCATAAAATCGTTATCATGACCGATGCGGACGTGGATGGATCACACATCAGAACGTTATTATTAACATTTTTCTACAGACAATTACCTTCTGTTATCGAAAAAGGTTATGTTTACATCGCACAACCTCCTTTATACCGCGTTAAAAAAGGTAAAGAAGAAACTTACATAAAAGACGAAAAATCACTTACAGAATATCTATTAAAAAACTCTGCTGTAGGGATAAAAATTAAAAATCTTGATGAAGAGCAAGTAAAATCATTGGTGCTGAGCATTGAAAGATTTAAAAAATATTTAACATCCATGAGTACTAAGTTTGATGAGACAATACTTAAAACTGTTTTAGCAAATAACTTAGATTTAACGACTGCGATAAAAGATAAAACAAAACTAGAGGCAGCATTCACCACTCTTACTCAAAAAATTAATAGCGATACAACAGATGG
>JAGRAL010000257.1 GCA_020434605.1 Bdellovibrionales bacterium | reverse complement strand
ACAGAGAGAGAAAGGAGACCTTTTTTAACAGCTCCGCCTACAACACCATTTTTTAAGAATGTTTCAAAATATTCTGGAAATAAGCTGAGAACATGGAAATTCATAAAATTCCTATAGATCTTCTAAGAACAAAAGTCCTTCTGGTACATCTAAAGTAATTTCTTTTGCATCAAAGCTAACGTCTTTTATAAAGGCTTCTACATAAGGAATTTCAACGGTCTTCTGGTTCCACTCAATCAAAAGAAGATCTTGTGCAGAGTTAGAGCCAAAGCCAGTGATTTTTCCTTTTTCAGTTTGTCCGTTAAAGTTCACTGTAAAGTCCTCAAGTTGTAATAAGAAAAAACTTCCGTCTGCGTTTGGAGTGTCCAAAACCTCTTGTGGGACTTGAAAACTAGCCCCCTTAAAGCTCTCAGCATCATTTCTAGTATCCATGCCCTCAAGCTTTAAGATTTGCCCTACCTTGTGGGATTTTTTTCGCTTAATAGGAAACGTATGAAGTGTTTCAACCCATTCTCCTTCTGTGTTTTGTTCACGACGAGATAAATAGGCAGTATTTAGATTCTCTAGCCATTCAAATTTTTTAGAAAATGATATTAAAAAGACCTCACCTTTGATTCCGTGGGCGTCTCTGATTTTTCCTAGTGCTTTATAGTTTTGCATGGATTTTTTATGCTGCAAGGCGATGCAAAGGTCAAGAAGACATAAAAAAAGCCCTCATCTCTGGGGCTTCTTTATTGATTTGGGTAATTTTTACTCTACGATTTCTAGCACACTTCTTTTATTTAGCTTTGTGCTAGCTGCGTTTAGGATCGTACGCATTGATCTTGCTGTACGCCCCTGTTTACCAATTACTTTACCAAGATCTTCTTTAGATACTTTAAGTTCTACGACCGTTGTCTGCTCACCAACTACTTCGTTTACTTCCACTTCATCTGGCTTATCAACTAAGGACTTTGCCATATATTCCACAAGCGCTCTTAAACTTGTATCCATCATTCACCTCTTTAATTCATACCTATTCAACTTGAGTAGGGAATATGCTTAAATACTAAAACAATTCCATACTTTGACAAGGATTAGTTTAGTTTCTTGGCTTGTTGAATTATGGATTTAACACGGTCTGTAGGAAGGGCTCCCTTAGACATCCAGTAATTAGCTCTCTCTAAGTTAAGTTCGAACTCTTTATCATTACCAGATGGTACTGGGTTATAATAACCTAGTATTTCTAAAAACTTACCAATGTGCGGTTTACGAGAATCCGCAACCGTAATGCGATATTTTGCGTTGTTACGGCATCCACCTCTAGCTAAACGTATTACTACTGACATTCTTACTCCTGATATAAACTGAACCTATGTATTTAATGAAGTTTTGGAACTTACTCAATCAAAACCCTTTTTAACGCCTTGTTACATATCTCACCTAAGGGGCATTTGCAAGCCTTGGTATTACGGAAAGCTCAGATTTTGACAAATTTGATGTTTTTATAAGGTTTTTACCCTCAAGCTCACTTAACCAATTAGGAGTGAAATTGAGCTTTCTTTGACACAATCAGATCCGAAATATTTAATATCTAAATGAAGAAGTCTTTGTTTCTTGTTCTTATGTTCATAAGGAGTAATGCATTTGGTGACGACTGCGTTGCCTGGTTTAATGATTCTAAAATAGAGCTTGGCCAAAATTGTATAATAGATTGCGCATCTACTCCTGTTGATATGTCTACGTTTACCTGCCCTTCCCAGTGCGATGACCTATGTAAAAGCAAGCCTAGAGAAAAATATTTATTTAAATTAACTGACCTTTACCCAGGTCTAACACCACAAGAAAGGGCGCTAGCTTCAAAATATCCTGTAAAGATGCTAACAGCCTATCAGCTAAGTTGGAAAGCTGAAAAAGCCTGTATGTCTATTTATGGCTCCACAGAAACCGGTGATGAAAGTGATGCTTGTAGACATTATATTTGGGCCAGTTATTTAGTGAATGAGTTTGATAAAAAAATGGCAGAAGACATTTTAAATGCGCACGAACAAAACCCAAACCAACCTCAAGAGGACAAAGCTATGGACTTAGCAAATAATAGACGTGGTACTTCTGTTGCAGAAGACTTAAAAAGATCTAGAACATATTCTGATTCAAAAATCATTGAAAGCTTTAAGATCGATCTAAAAAAAGGTAACTTAATTATACTAAGACCGAGATCTAAAGAGGAGATAGAATGAAATTTTTCTTAAGCCTAATGATCTTATGTAGCTTTACTGGCAATTTATACGCTTCTAACTTTTGGCGCGGTTCTACATTGAGTAAAAAAGAAGTTTTAGCTAAGTGGGGAAAAACAGAATTTGATATCGAGCGCTTTAAAAATTCAAAGTTAAAACCTCGTGCAGAGATGGCATTTAGCCTCCTATCACAAAAATCGAAATACATAGGTAAAAATGTTACTGACATATTTAAATTATTTGGCCCAAAAGATGGCTACTACTTTTCGGATTATTACCCAGCATATATGTTAAGCCGAGGAAAAACCAATAAAGATGAATCCTGGCAATTAGTTTTTTTGCTAGATAAAAATCAAAAGATTTCTGATATTATTGTTCATCAAAACTGCTGCGAATAACCTAGTACATAATTTACAGCCGACGTCGGCTGTATTTATGCCGTAAAAAAGAAAAAATATTTGACATGGTTTTCGCCTCTCTAATTTGCATTTTAACAGCCGGACCAACAATTAATTTCAGAATTAAAAATAAAAGTAGCAGAAGAAAAATCTTTAACCATAGAAGTTATAAAACTCTTAAGTGAATTAGACGGACGTAAATATTATTTAGAACTGGGTTTTTCTTCACTTTTTGATTTTGCCACTCGAGAACTAGGCTATGAAGAAGGGGCTGCCAACAGAAGGATTCAATCAGCTAGATTGTTAACTGATTTACCAGAGATTGAAAATAAGGTAAAAATGGGAGAGCTCAGTTTATCAACACTAAGTCAGGCAAACGTATTTTTTAGAAAAACGAAAGCTTCCATCCAAGAGAAACAAATAGTTTTAGAGAAAATCTCGGGTAAAAGTTATCGCCAAACAACAAAGGTTTTAGCGGATCTGGCACCTGAATTAGCTCCAGCAGAAAAACACCGCGAGCTAGGTAATAATAAGATAGAACTAAAAATAGTAATCACAGAAGACTTGCATCAAAAGTTACAAGACTTAAAATCTCAGTTTTCTCACAAAAATCCATCGATGAACTATGCTGACTTATTAGAAATACTCGTCAATAAAGCTATAAAACAACCAAAACCCAAAAAATCACCATCGGCGCCAGCGGTAACAAAATCTATTTCGGTCGGTCTTAAACGCCAGGTGTTTAAAAGGGATAAGGGGCAGTGTTCATATACCAACTGCAAATCAAAACACTTATTGCAATATGATCACATAAAGTCACAAGCCTTTGGCGGAGAACATTCGGTAGCAAACCTACGGCTTTTGTGTTTTTGGCACCATAAGATGCTGACAGAGAAGGCATTTGGTAAATATAAAGATAAGTAGTTGTTCTCTCACACTGCTGACTAAAACGGAAATCTTCCGCCCTTGCCGCCCATGCCTGGGGGCATACCACCACCCATTCCTGGAAAGCCGCCTTTACCCATGCCCATCTTCATCATTTGACTCATCATTTTTTTAGCCTGCTCAAACTGCTTCATAAAGCGATTGATATCTTGCACGCGGGTTCCGCTACCTTTCGCGATTCTCTCGCGACGTGAACCGTTTAAAATATTGGGCTGACTGCGCTCTTCAAGGGTCATCGAGTGAATAATCGCTTCGATTTTTTTGATCTCATCGTCAGGCGGAGTCATATTTTTCATCTGTTTTTTTATCTGCCCCATACCAGGAAGCATATCTAAAATACCAGTAAGACCTACTAACTTTTTCATTTGCTGAATTTGTTGTAAAAAATCATCCAACGTAAATTGACCACGAGCCATTTTTTTAGCGGCTACTTCAGCTTTCTTTTCATCGATGACTTCTTTTGCTCTCTCAACCAGTGAAAGCACATCACCCATATCTAAAATACGAGAAGCGAGTCTTTCTGGGTAAAAGACCTCAAGGGCTGTCACCTTTTCACCAGCTCCTAAAAACTTAATTGGGATACCGGTAGCTTTACGAATGCTAAGGGCTGCACCACCACGTGCATCCCCGTCTATCTTGGTTAAAATCAAACCTGTAAGACCTAATTTTTGATGGAAGCTTTCGGCTACGTTTAGAGCTTGTTGTCCTAACATGGCATCCGCCACCAAGATGGACTCTTGCGGAGTCCAAAGAGATTTCATTCGTGCCAGCTCTGACATCAGCTCATCATCAACCTGCAGGCGACCAGCAGTATCGACAATAACAACTTCGATCATATTGTCTTTTACCCATTTTTTGCTGGCCTCTAAAATCTCTTCTGGTTTTTTGTACCCTATCGAATCAAAGGTAGGGATATCATTATCACGACCCAAAGTTTTTAATTGCTCAATCGCAGCCGGTCTGTGCACATCAGCAGGAATCAATCCTGGCTTTTTGCCGATTTTTTTACGTATATGTAAGGCTAACTTTGCAGCCGTTGTAGTTTTACCAGCACCTTGCAGACCCACTAAAAAAACAACCGATGGATTTTCTTTAACGACAAGTGGAGATTCACTCTCTCCCAAAGTACTTACTAACTCATCGTGAACAATCTTTACGAACTGTTCACCTGGGGAAACAGAGGCCAAAACCTCGGTACCTAGGGCTTTTGCCTTCACATTCTCAATAAAACTTTTTACAACTTTAAAATTTACATCTGCCTCAAGTAAGTGCAACCGCACTTCTTTGACGGCATCTTCAATATTTTTTTCGGTGATTTTGCCTAGACCCTTAAGATGACGTACAACACCGGTGAGTTTATCAGACAATGACTCAAACATTATGGCTCCTCAAGGTCTTCTAACTTGACTGGCTTTAGGTAATAGATCAACCTTTTTTTTATGTTGAAAATCACTAGGTTAGTTGCTCTTTGGATTTGGTTTGCTGTAGCTACCACAGCTTATAGTATTTTCTTTTTATTCCGACCTAATCACCCACTAAATGCCTATTTAGTAACGCATCATATATGTGGGTTTGGACTTAAAATTTTAGGTATTACTGTAGATGCAGAAAATATTGAAGATCTATACGCAGACACTCCTTGTGTTTACGTTGGTAACCATCAAAATGTATAT
>JAGRAL010000256.1 GCA_020434605.1 Bdellovibrionales bacterium | reverse complement strand
GTATGCTTTGATTTTTTGTCGTCAAACAAATCCTGCGCGAGTTGGTTGCCAAAGCTGATAATCATATTACTATATTATCATAATATGATAATATAGCAAGAAAAATATAATAAAACTGCTCCCTTAGCTTTCGTATCAGGTAAGGGGTGGCAGGGCATAAGTACGGGATACTTCTAACTTTTTATATTTTACGATTTGGAACAAAAGAAAATGTGCAAGGACTCCGTAAATTTAGGCCTTATTTTAGACGTATACACAGGAGTAAAGCAATTTGCAGTTAGTATTGCATATCCTGACATAATTCATACGAAATCTAAGGGGCAGTTTTTATCTTCTAGACCAAGTACAATCTAGCCTTTTCATAGCAACTTCAGTGTAAGGGCTAGCAACCACTCTGTATACAGTGGCCTGTAGACTGTCTTTTTCAAGTACAACAAGATGTTCATTTGCAAAGTCTAAAGCATAATCACCGCTAGAACGCTCCTCAACACCAGCTTCTGTTTCGTAAGCGCTAAAGTTGACATATACATGCGCACTTGTGCCATCAACACGTAAACGAACTCCACCACGCTCTCTGTCACCACATTGAATCTCTAGTTGTTTGGATTTAGTTGCTCCTTGAATTTCAGAGGCAAAAGCGTTTAAAGAAAGCAGTAAAGTTACAGCTAATAAATAAATGTGTTTCATAAGTCTCCTATAATAAAATTAGCCAACAAGGTAGAATCTACAAGTAAATCATCCTCAAATGGGCTCAGTTTCTTTTAATCAATTCACATGCAAACAGTGCGAAAACCATACCACTTATTGCATCCACTGACCTAGGCTGCTATTTTGAAGTTATGAGCTTACAATCACAAATCGAGTCAGCCTTATCCGTTTTAGAGCCAATGCATTTGGAACTTACCAATGAAAGTGATATGCACCGAGGGCCACCCAACCGGGAAACACACTTTAAACTAGTAATAGTGAGTGATGTATTTGTAGGCCTTAGTCGTGTGGCAAGACAGCAAAAAATCAATGGCCTTTTGGGTTTTGCATTTAAATCGGGGCTCCATGCCTTAACAATGAAAGTAATGACAGGGGATGAATGGAAAAATGACCAAAGCTCTTTTCAAAGCCCAGATTGTGCCCATAAAAAATTACGATAGAGTGTCTAATTGGTCTTTTATCTGCTGAAAAAGTGGCTCAGTTTCTTTCTGTAGCTTCTCATGCTTAGATTTCTTGTTTTCAACAGGCTCTGAAGCGGCTATATTCTCCCAGTCCTTCCAGGCTTCCTGGAGGGAGGTTAGACTTGTCTGTAATGCTTCAGATAGCTTAGGTTTTTGTTTACTCACGTAAAAAGGTTTACGTATACTGGGGCCGTTGACAAGAAAAATCTGATTTGTGCTTACTATAAGAGAGGGTTTATGTCTCAAGAGATTATTTATACAATGAAAGGCGTGGGGAAGGTTATCCCACCAAATAACAAATTTATTTTAAAAGATATCTATTTATCATACTTCTATGGCGCTAAAATCGGCATTATCGGCGGTAATGGTTCGGGTAAATCTACACTTTTACGTATTATGGCCGGAGTGGATAAAAACTTTGTTGGGGAAGCATTTCCAGCAAAAGAAATGAAAGTTGGTTACTTGCCTCAAGAACCAGAAATAGATGAAGCTAAGACAGTTAAAGAATTGATCGAAGAGGGTGTGGGGGAACTTGCTGAAAAAATAAAAGAATTTAATCTTATTTCTGCAAAGTTTGCCGAAGAAATGACTGATGATGAAATGACCGCACTTTTAGAAAAACAAGGCAAGGTGCAAGAGTTTATCGAAGCTAATAATGGTTGGGAGCTAGATCACCGCTTAGAAAGAGCGATGGATGCGCTTCACTGTCCTCCAGGAGACGCTTTAGGTAAAAACCTTTCAGGTGGAGAAAGAAGACGTGTTGCGCTTTGCAGGCTTCTTTTAAGTAACCCTGATATTTTACTACTCGACGAGCCGACCAACCATTTGGATGCGGAATCAGTTGCATGGCTTGAGCGTTATTTGTCTGAGTTCCCAGGTACTGTTATTGCCATTACCCATGATAGATATTTCTTAGACAATGTGGCTGGTTGGATCTTAGAACTTGACCGCGGCGAAGGGATTCCATGGAAAGGCAATTACTCTTCATGGTTGGAGCAAAAACAAAATCGTCTTGCTACCGAGCAAAAACAAGAAAATAAACGTCAAAAAGTCTTACAAAAAGAACTAGAGTGGGTCAGACAATCACCAAAAGCAAGAGCTGCGAAGGCTAAATCACGCTTATCTTCTTACGAAAACTTATTAAAGGCTCCTACGAAAGAACGCATACAAGATCTTGAGCTCTTTATACCTCCAGGTCCTAGATTAGGTGATAAGGTTGTAGAGGCTAAAAATATCACAAAAGCATTTGATGATAAGATTTTATATGAAAACTTAAGCTTTAGTATTCCAAAAGGCGCCATTGTAGGAATCATCGGACCCAATGGTGTTGGTAAGACAACTTTATTTAGAATGATTGTGGGTCAACAAAAGCCAGACAAAGGTGAATTCGATGTTGGTGAAACTGTAAAATACGCATATGTAGATCAAGGTAAAGAGACCATCGATTTAGATAAAACAGTTTATGAAGAAATCGCGGGTGGTAATGAGGTGATGCTGGTGGCAGGAGTTGAACTGCAATCCAGAGCCTATATTTCTAGATTTAATTTTACAGGTACGGACCAATCTAAAAAAGTAGGGATGTTGTCAGGGGGAGAAAGAAACCGCTTACAATTAGCTAAGCTTTTAAGCGCAGGCGCGAACTTACTATTACTAGATGAGCCAACCAACGACTTAGATGTGACTAGTATTAGAGCGATAGAAGAGGCGCTTTTAGACTTTGCTGGCTCTGTGGTAGTGATTTCCCATGATCGCTGGTTTTTAGATCGTAT
>JAGRAL010000255.1 GCA_020434605.1 Bdellovibrionales bacterium | reverse complement strand
TGGTTGTTATGGGCCATCGGTTTATACATGATGGGAGTATTTTTAGGTCGTACAATACTAAGGAGAAAACCATAATGATTCGCTTTTTTAATACAGAGTATTTTTCATTATTGCCTGTGGTATTAGGCCTTTTGATTTTAGCATTGTTTTTTTATAAAATTTGTAAAAAGAAGCTAGAGAAATATTTTCAGCATGAGCTATTAGAGAAGTTGATCTCTACGGTATCTTTTAGAAAGCGTAAGTTAAAAATTGTTCTTGAAAGCCTGGTGTTGGTCTTTGCGGTGCTTGCAATTTGTCGTTTGCAAATGGGGCAGGGAGAACAAAAAATAAAGAGCGAAGGCATTGAGTTAATGATTGCAGTGGATGTATCTAGATCGATGCAAGCCGAAGACGTAAAGCCAAGTCGCCTTGATTTTGCAAAAAGAGAGATTAATAAATTATTGGATCAATTGGGTGGACACAAGGTGGGGCTTATAGTTTTTGCGGGGTCAAGTGTGATGATTTCCCCTCTTACCACGGATTATTCAGCTCTTAGGATGTACGTAGATTCTTTAGATATTAACTCTGTTAGTACGCAAGGAACTTATTTTGCAAAGGCCATGACGACTGCAGATGAAGCATTTAAGAATGGTGGAAAGGAAGTTGATGAGACCACCAAAGTAACTAGAGCTATTTTATTTATTTCAGATGGTGAGGACAATGAGCCAGGAGCGGTTGCTCAAGCAGAAGCCTTAAGTAAAGAAGGAATAAAAATATTTAGTTTAGGCGTAGGAACCGTTGAGGGCGGTAGTATCCCTTTACGAGATAGTTTTGGCTACTTAAAGGGATATAAGAAAGATGAAAATGGGCAAATTATTGTAAGTCGAGCAAAGACTGAGCTTCTGCAAGACTTAGCTAAAAAAGGTGGCGGCGCCTATTATCACGCGGTCTTTGAGGGAACTCACGTAAAACAAATTGCTACAGATTTGTCTAAATTAGAAAAGACACAATTTGATAGCAAAATAGCTGTTAATTATAATGAGTACTTTCAAGTGTTTTTAATCATTGCCATATGCCTGGCATTTATAGAGCTTCTTGTCTCTGAAAAGAGAAATAGTAAAAAACACTGGAAGGGTAGGTTTGAGTCATGATTACATCTCTACTTTTTTATATATCACTCTCATTTGCTATCAGTCCGCGTGCTATCTATGAAAACAATAAAGGTGTAGATCAGATCGCTAAGGGTGATAAAGTTGCCCCGACTTACTTTAATCGGTTGATACAAGACAACCCTGAAGAGTGGGTTTTTTATTGGAATCAAATTGTCTCTAATATTCAAAGTGAAGACTTTGATACTGCTGCGCAGACTTTAAAGTGGCTTTCTACCATAGTTCCTGCTGAGGACGTGGGATTGCGGTTTTATATTTACTATCAATTAGGCAGAGTTTATGCAGAACAAAAAAAACAAAGTGATGCTCTAGATGCGTATCAAAAGGCTCTGGATATTTATCCTGATTCAAAAGAAGTCACTGTAAATATCGAACTACTAATCCAAGGCGGCGGCGGTGGTGGTGGCGGTGAAAGCGAAGAAAAAGATAAGGACAAAAAAGAACAGCAGCAAGATCAGGGACAAGATAATAAACCTAAAGAGGATCAGCCTAATAAAGATGAAAAGGGACCTAAGCCAACGCCTAAACCTTTTGATAGCAAAGACTTGTCGAAAGAGGATGTTAAGCGTATTCTGGATGAGTTAAAGCGCCAAGAAGAGAAAATTCGCGCTAAAATAGATGATAGTAAACATAAAGAGAAGGGCCTTGGCAAAGATTGGTAGTCTACTTTTAGTTTTATTTTTTCCTTTGTTTGCTTTTTCGCAGGTAAAGGTTCAGCTGTCTGTTGATAATCCAAAGGTGGCAGTTGGCGATTATGTAACTGTCATCGTAGAAGTAAATGCAGATAAAAATGTGTCTATTACACCGCCAACCATGCCCGCATTTGCAGACTTAGAGTTTGTGGATCAATCTAGTCAAATTTCAGACAGTGTTTCGATTATAAACGGGGAATATAAATTTGTTCGTGTGAATCGATATATTTACCAATATCAAAGCATTAAAAAGGGTGATTTTGATATACCACCAGTGCAAGTCGATGTTGATGGTAAAACCTATACCACAAATGGCACTAAAGTTACAGTATTAGACCCAAGTCAAATTGGTAATCAGGCGCAAGCAAGACAGCAAATGCCTAGAGGGCGACCAGGGTTTGGAAATCCTTTTGACTCAGATCCAATGGATGAGCTTGAGGATATGTATAAAAAGTTATTGCGTCGAAGTGCTCCGCAGGTTGGAGATATGAAGCCAATCAATGAGAACGAAGCATTTGCCGTGCGATTAGAGCTTGATAAGAACAGAGCTTATGTTGGAGAGCAATTAACTGCAAGTTACTATATTTATATCCCTGAAGGATCACTTTTAAGAAGTATTGATACGTTAAAGTTTCCGTCCTTAAACAATTTTTGGAAAGAAGACATCGAGATATCAACTCGTCTTAATTTTGAACCAGCGCAGATAAACGGTAAACGTTATAACCGAGCGCTTCTAGCATCATATGCTTTGTTCCCTATAAAGCATGGTAGCCTTAAGGTTGATTCATACAAAGTCAAAGGGGGAGTTGCTTCTCAGTCAATGTTTGGGATGGGCAAAATGTATACATATACTAAATCTAGTGATGAGGTAAATGTAAACATACTTCCGCTGCCAGATGCAAATCGTCCAGATAATTTTACGGGTGTAGTTGGGGACTTTCAAGTTGAGGCTAAACTAGAGGATAGCAAATTTAAAACAGGGCAACCTTTTACTTTAAAATTAAAAATTTCTGGTAGAGGAAATGCCAAGGTAGTTGAATTACCCCCTCTAAATCTACCTGAAACATTAGAGTTGTTTGATAAAAAAGAAGAAGCTAAGTTTTTTCCAAATGGTCAGTCTTACAAAGAATTTAGTTTGTTTATTACGCCAAAAGAAGTGGGTACAATCACAATACCTGGGATAGGTATAAGCTATTTTGATCCTAGTCGTATGCAGTACATGACAAAAGCATCTAGTCCCATTGATATAGTCGTTGAAAAAGGCGAAAGCTACGTTCCTAACAATAGCCCGCTAGCTGATAACAGAGCTGCGCCTACTGAAATTCAGCTTCCAAGTTTAAGTCCATCATTAAGCGCTGGAGTGCTAATCAGTGAAGAATATAGCTTATGGGCTTTTTTAATTATCGTTAGTATTACCATACTGTTCTTTTTGTATCGCTTAAAAGCAGATTTTAAAACAAATCATTACGCAAAAATTTTGCAAAAGAAAGCCAAGCGCAGATGGGCAAAGGCAAGTGCCTTAGCAGCATCTGAAGACTATAAAAACTTTTCTATTGAGGCTTTGAACTACGTGAACTTCTTGCTAGGAGAAATTGTAGGACAAGAGGGGAGTGTTGAAAAAATGCAGCACAATATATCGCTACTCCCGACCTCGCTACGTAAGGATGTTGAAGATGACTTGCTTTCTACAGTTGAGATCATGCAGGCGATTGCATTTGCACCTGAGGAGATGACAAAGGCTGTACGTAATAAAGCTAAAATAAAAGAAATTTCAAAAACTATAAATCAAGTAACTGATAAACTTTTGAAATTTAAAATGTCACAATCAAATCTTTAAATGTAAATAAATTCGAGAGATATCGCGGATCATTTTTAAAGAGTCTCGCACAAGTTTAACAGTAGAATTTTTATCATCTTTCCATGAAATGGGGAGGGATGCGATTTTGAAACCATAGTTTTTAGCTTTTGCTAAGATTTCAATATCAAAGCTAAATCCAGTGCAAAGTAGATCAGAAAAAAGAGGTTTGATGGTTTCCTTCTTAAAAAGTTTGAATCCACATTGAGTATCGGGAAAATCTGTGAGTTCGAGCTGCTTTAATAATTGGTTTAGGGCTTTTCCCATCAATAGGCGCACAGGCCCCTGCTTTACAATAATATTGGCTTCTTTTGTCTTTCTATTTCCGATCAATATATGTAGTTCTGGATGTTTTTGGATATGAGACAAGAAATTATTAACCTCATTAAGTGGTGTTGATAAATCAGCATCCATAAATAGGGCCCACTTACCTTTGGCATGAAGCATTCCGGTTTGGACTGCAAAGCCTTTACCTTTGTGCACTTTATTAGCTATTACAAAGGTATTTTCGTTATCGTGACAATATGCTTGTATGATGTCGAGGCTCTTGTCCTGTGAGGGTTCAACTACAAAAATCCATTCTGTAGATATAGAAAGACTTTGAGAAAAGTTTTGTATCTTCTCTAAGCTCGAATGAAGACGCTTTGCTTCATTATAGATAGGTATGATAATACTGAGATAGATTTCATTTTCCATATAGTTTAGCCTTACATCATGATTTCATTGAAACGATGTCGCGGTAAAGACTTTTCTGTGTGGATACCCGTAATTTTTGTACTGGCGGCAGTGATTCGTGTTTTATTTTTAGATCTAAAGCCCACACACTTTGATGAGGGTGTAAATGGCTGGTTTGTAGAGCAAATAAAAACAAATGGTACTTTTAATTACAATCCTGAGAATTTTCATGGGCCACTGTATTTTTATTTGTTGTACGTAGTGGATTTTATTTTTGGTTCCGAAATATACATTCATCGTTTCGTACCTATTTTATGTTCATTAGGGGCGATTTTTACTTTTTATAAGACGAGTCTTTTTTTAAAAGAAAAGCATTTGGCTGGTGTGTTAGCATTGTCACTCAGTCCTGCTTTGGTATTTTATGCTAGGTATTCAATTCATGAAAGTTTATTGCTATTTGGATTTAGTATTTGGTTTTATGGTTGTATAGAGCTTTTAGTGAAAGCGAGTCAAAAAGCACTGTGGCTTTTGGCAATTGGACTTGCTGTAATGGCCACTACCAAAGAAACTTTTTTGATCTTTGTTATTAACTCAGTCATTGCATTTCTAATAGTAAGACTTTGGCAAAAAAAGCCGCTTTTTGCAGATAAAAATAAAAACATCGATATCTACTTACCCTTAACTGCCGTAGTAATATTTATTGTGTTTTTATATTCAGAATTGTTTACCTCTTTTTCACAGGTAAAAGAGTTTTTTACAGCATTTGAGGTTTGGAAGGGAACTGGCTTTAAGCACACAGGACATGAAAAAAGTTTTTTTTATTGGTTCGACTTATTATTTAAGTATGAGTGGGTTTTCTTAGTAGGATTTGTTGTATCACTACCCAAAATGCTGTCAAAAAATAAAGTACAACAATTTATGGCGGTCTATGCATTTGGTAACTTGCTGGCGTTCTCACTTATACCATACAAGACACCTTGGTGCATCATCGCATTGTTATTTCCGTATGCTTTTTTCCTAGCTTCAAATAGCAAGATCGTACAAATTGGAGTTTATACTGTGCTGTTGGCCATGGGTATACGCTCAATAAAATTAAATTATGTG
>JAGRAL010000254.1 GCA_020434605.1 Bdellovibrionales bacterium | reverse complement strand
TGAGAATAATAAATTATTTTCGGCTACATTTACGTTTTTAGAAGCTTCAAAATGTCCATTTGAAGATTTCTTTTTTGATTGGTTCTCATACAAAGAGAGAGGACACAAAGCACTCACCGGAGAGAGAGCCGAGTATTATAAAGGGGATTTATTCAATCAATTTTACAATTTATTGAAAGGTTTTAAGTGCGTAGATACGGACCGAATACAGAGTCCATACTTTGCAAGAACATCTGCGGAAAGCCTATACATTGAAGAGATTGAAAGTATTTGGCAGTCTATAAGTAGTGACGATAATTGGAATCCGCTTTACGAAAAGTTGGACAGAATAAAAAACATCGTTCCTTATTAACGCTTTCTATTGCTTCCACCACCACCGCGATGCTTATTTGTATAAATAAACCAGTCCTCATCAGTCAGAGCATGAAAGTAATCAGCTTCTTCTCGTAAGATGGCTGCTGTGGTTGCTTCAACAGCCGCAATCTCTACTCGAACGCCTTCGAACTTTAAGTGTCTAACCAATTCAACATAGTCTGAGTCACCAGACATAATGATAATGGTATCGATTTTATTGGCTAATTGCATTGCTTTGATAGTTAGAGGAATATCAGCTGACTTGTGGCAAGGAACAACAGAACCATGAAATAGGTTGTGTAGTCTCTCGGCAAGCTTACTGGAAATATGCTTTCCTTCTCTAAAGTAAACAAGTCGATTTAAAGATCTATTGTCTAGTAATCTTGGGATCAAGGTATCAAAGTTAAGCATAGCCGAATCATTTTTAGTTACTTCGTGAATACTTATCTCGATGTTATTTCCGTCCACTAGTATTGCGACACTTTGATCAATTCGAATTGTTTTATCCATAATATGTAAATTCCTTTGTATAAAGCCTAGCTAAATATAGGCGCTTGTGCAAGTTGATAGGGCGATTAAGTCTATGATCTAATGTGGCCTTGACCAGTGACTACATAGCGGGAAGTGGTTAATTCTTTAGCTCCCATGGGGCCATAAGCATGAAGCTTTGTGGTAGATATGCCTATCTCGGCTCCGAGTCCTAATTCACCGCCATCATTAAATCTGGTGGAAGCATTGATCATTATACAGGATGCATCTATAGACCTTAAAAATAAATCTATGTTGGCATCACTTTGACTACAAATAGCTTCTGTATGATGAGTCCCAAACGTTTGAATGTGTGCGATGGCCTCATTAACATCTTTGACTTGAATGATAGAAATAATTTTATCTAGGTATTCGGTAGACCAATCATCAGGGTGCGCGGGCTTTGCGTCTGTAAAATACTTTTTAATAGAGGGACTCGCTCTGACCTCGATTTCATTTTGACTAAATCCCTCATTTAGTTTTTCTAAAAATGTTTTGGGTAGGTTTTCATGCAAAATCAAAGTTTCGACGGCGTTACAGACTCCGGGACGCTGGCATTTTGCATTTATAATAATGTTGAAGGCTTCCTCTAGATTAGCAGTTTCATCTATAAATAAATGGCATAAGCCTTTAAAATGCGCGATCACAGGAATCGTAGAGTTCTCGACAACATAGTCGATAAGTGCTTGTCCACCTCGCGGGATGATTACATCAACCAATCCGTTTA
>JAGRAL010000253.1 GCA_020434605.1 Bdellovibrionales bacterium | reverse complement strand
TCTACTAACGTTTGAAAAATACTTCTCAATCGATCAACGCTATCTACATCAATAGAATCAATTGCAGATTCAAAACTTCTTGTAAAAACCTCTAGTTTATTTTGCGAGTCCAAAATTTCAAACCCGTGCACTAATCTTGTAAAAAGCCCCATTTGAGATAGGTAGTGAGCTAATCCCATATGATTTAAGATCGGATCTTGTTTCTTTTTATATTCCTCAGGGGTTGCATCTAAAAGGTTTTTATATATAACCTGCAGAAATCTTAAGTAACCTTTCTCATTCATATCCTCAAGTACAGCAAATGTTTCTTTAATATTCTTTAAGTTATTTAATTTTCGACGATTACCGCTGATTCCCTCATAAGTAATACCCTGAGATATTTTACTTTTTAATTTTTTTAATGTCTTTTTCAAGTCAGTACTTGTGGCAATTTCATACTGGAAGAGTGTTGCAACATGATCAGCCCCCAAGTTTCCTGCCCAGGAAGCCACGCTTAATTGTGCATTCTGAACTAAAATTTCTAGTTGGTCTGCTGGAGTCACCAGGCGAATTGTTGGTTTTTTATTTGAGTAGGTATAGTATTTAACCACAGCCTTCTCATTTATCATCCAATGAAACATTTTTATAAATGAAAAACCTTCTTTTCGTAAATCTTTAAAAGTTTTAATCAACGCTTCTAAATCACCAGGACGCAGTGAATAGTTAATAAATTCTTCCAAGTGATTCTTATAATACTCTAACTCCCCGCTTTCGTCGGATTGTGGGTCTTTATAAACTCCATTTTGAAAATAGTAAGCATCATTTCTTTCTATAAAATTTTTCTTAGAATAAGCCCATAGCTGATCAAAATTCTCAGTTTCATCTCCAATATCTGAGTAATCTAAGTCCTTTTTCCATGTATTCGCTAATTTGTATAAGTCATTTTCATTATTAACTGTAGAAACAAAATCGCTTGGGACAATGTAATAAGCCGGTAAATTTTTATTGTAAAGGTCTATAGACTCACTCAGCAAATTAGTTATTCTGTCAATAGACAGTAAGTTTCCTATAGATTGCAAAAGCTTTGTAAAGTAAGGGTCTAATGAAATACTAGAAATAATTTTGTTGAATGATTGCCATAGATCATACTTCTTGAATATGTCGAATATCACTAAATGCAAATTAGTAACACTAGCAACTGCTTCGCTCAGGGCTGCAAAGAAGTTATAGGTTGAGGGCTTAGCTAACAAACTATCTAAGAAATTCGTAAACGCTATAAAAACTGTAGTTTCTTTGTACGAATATTTTTTTAAGCTACCAAGCAACGTTTCTACTGCCGGATAATTTCCATTTGCATTTGTGCATTCAGCAAAATCCATCCACTGATCGCTAGAACTAGAGTTTAAAAGATTCCAACAAGCTGTATAGTCAGTATTTACCTGAGCCTTGAAGTTATAGTTCTTTTTAAAGGCATTTAAAGGGCCACGATATTTATTGTAAGTATATGGAGATGGATAAATATCTAAGCCAGGCACGTCAATACTCTTGGCGATCTGTATAAAGAAACTCGTAAGCCTTCTTAACTCCCCATTTCCTGATAGCTCACCAGTAAAGGCCAAGGCTCTTAAAAAAAGTGGGTCTTTAAAATACTTTTCTAAAACCGGATTCATCGAGTCCACAAAATCTTTATCGTTAATAAGATCTTTTAAGAAATCTACAAAAGGAGCTTCTCCAGTCTGGACAATCGCTTCACCAATACTAGCAAACAAGTCTCCCCAACCAGCATTTTCTCTCTCTAGACTTGTAATATATGTTTTTACAAAATCCTTTAGATTTCTTCTAAATACGTAATTAGGCCCAAAGAGTTTAAGCATAACGGTTTGCAGTCTAGCACCAGGAGCTCGAACCATCTCTTGCCCAGATAAATAAAGTATTAACTCGGTATAAGCCGCTCTAGCTTCGTCTCCCTCACTTTTTGACATCATTTGATCAATCACGGCATGCAGGCCTAAACGGTTTTGCTGCGAAACATCTAACACATATGATTTAGTCTCAAGTGACAGATCTGCTTGCTTAAGCCATTTCTCAAGTTCATAAACCGACAAGTCCTCTATAAACATATTGCGAATCATTTTATGAAAACTAATACAATCATCCGCGCTTAAGTCTTTTTCTAGAACTTCCAGCATATAGAAAAACAAATCCCCTTGTGAGAAATTCTCTAAAATTGAACTTATACTTTGTATATTAATGCTAGTTAGTAGTTTTTTTATATAAACAGAGCGATCAAATGCTGTAAAACTTGAAACTGTAGAGTGCATTGCATCTCCATAGCCTTCACGGATCAACATAGATGGTATTTTTATATTTGTTTTTATCCTTTGATCAAACGAACACGACTTTTTACTTACAAAGTATAAGGCAGGTACGCTTTGTTGTAGTTCAGTATTAAACTCAGTCTCAGTTTTGTATGCAGCTAACTTATCAAACACAACGTCAAATAAATTATCTGCAGTCACACTATCTTCCCAGCACTGTGTAGGTGCACTAGCACCACGGCTTAACTCAACCAAAGATTCAAATGGGTTTTTATTGCCTTCGGGTTTGAATATTCTTTTTAAAAATGCACCATACTTTGTTATGCCATCTTCAGACTCTAGAAGCTGCAGCATAATTGGATGCACGATTGGATCAGTGGCTAATAGCAGAAACTCTTGCCAACCATTTGTTTGGATCGATTGATAAATGCCATCTGAAATGTCATCAACAACAGTATCTACTGCATTAGGATAGTTTGTCGCAACGGTTGCTGCCATGTGAGTCGCCCATCTACTACGCCCTGAACCAAGTAAGTTAGCAGCACTAATTAAAGCACGATTGATTTCTTCTTTTTCAATAAAGACTCTTAGATACTCATTAATTGCATCAATGGGTCGCCCACCAGAATCTTCTTGCTGATATAGAACCGAGAGTACGGGCAACATGGTTTGTAAACTTCTAGTCTGAGCTAAATAAGAAATATCTCGATAAAAATCCTCACTCAAACCTTGTTTGTTTAGCCTGTCGATAAAATCAAAGACCTTACGAAACCTCGACTCCTTTACTAAGTGCTTGTTATAAATATCTAGTAAAACTTTTAAGTCTTCATCAGTGACTGATTTTTGCATAAAATCGGCATACGGTTGGATAGCACCTTCATTACCATTTAAGCATTCCACTAAGTTTCTAACAGATGAAGCTTTTAACTTTCTTAAATCTAAATCCGTTTTATAGCATGCTTCGACAGGCACTCTTTGCTGCCTAGGAGCAAGCTTAGGTGCACTAGCATTGTCACTACAGCCAGTGATTAGAATGACTAAAAAAAGAAATACTATTCTCAGAATTACCCCTATCCCAAGCTGCATGTAACAACAGTCACTCTACAACTCCAATATAAATCTTACAGGAATGTAGTTTTTTTCTTCAAGTCCTGGGGGGTATTAATGCAGATAAAGTATATATTTCATGACCTTAAAAAACAGCTAACCTAGCATAACGACTAGGCATTTTTTAACACCTGCCGTTTTTTGTCACTTTCGGAACACTTGTTGCAAATCCATGCCGTGTGTACGAGGAGTTTATAATGAAAAAACAATTGATAGCTTTAGGTTTTGGTTTACTAGCGTGTGTTGCCTGTAATGATGAATCCTCATCTGAGGCTGGAGTTACTCCGCAAGACAGATGTATATATCAAGGTTACGGATGTCAGTCTGATTATAATGGTCAATCTTTTTATGGCGACTACGGTTATCCAATCAGCAATGGTTATTACGATGGCTACGCTGGTAATGGGATTTACAATCAAATCACTTGTCCGCCGGATACGCAACCAGTAGCTAACCCTACTTTTGGTATCGGCTGCATTCCAATGGATCAAGTACCCAATATTCCGTACTCAACATACGGAATTCGTGTAGGTGGCGGTCAAATGTCATTGCCACAAAGCTGTATGTCCAACTCACACTGCATAACTGGGCGCTGCATTCGCACTAACTACGGTATGCCAGGTATTTGTCATCGCTAAAAAATGTGCTAGATACATCTGGAAGCAGCCTTTTGTTGCTTCCAGAAAGCATATAAACGCTCTGAAATAAAAAATTATGGATAAGATTAAAGATAGCATTTTTATATTAATTATCGCCGTATTCTTTGCGTGCTTACTACAGTTTTTAGCCTACAAGCTACTTCAGGCTCCTATTGCCACCAGCTGGTTATAACCCGCAAAAAACACCCCAAAGCTTCGGAACTTTTGTGACATGCCTAAAAAAGAATGTTAATTCTTAGTCTATGAAACAAAAAAAATTTTCACCCGTTTTAAAAAACGTCGGCATCATTTACCGCAGAAGAAGTGCTGGAGCACAAAAAGAAACTAAAAAACTAATTACATGGTTACAAGAAAAGTCTGTTCGTGTCTTTATCTCTGATACCAAAGTCAGTAACTCAAAAACAAAAGCTCTAACATCCACTAATTTATCAAACCTTGATCTTTTGATCGTACTAGGTGGTGATGGTACTTATCTTTATGCGGTTAGCTTAGTCCAAGAAAAAAACATCCCTATCTTAGGAATTAACTGGGGCTCACTTGGCTTTTTAACAGAAACACCAGCTGAGAGTATGTACACTGTTCTTGAGTTAGCTTTACTTGGCCAACTGCAATATCAGTCTCGTAGCTTACTAAAGATCATGGTAAAAAGAAAAAACCGCAAGCCAACATCATATCTAGCCTTAAATGATATTGTTTTCGAGAGAGGTCCTTACAGCAGACTTATTAGTCTGCTTTTATACACAAACAATGACTACGTAACCGAGTCAAAAGCGGATGGGATGATTATAGCTAGCCCCACAGGTTCAACAGCATACAACTTGGCTGCTGGTGGCCCAATCATGCACCCTGACACCAAAGCTCTAATTGTTACACCCATTTGCCCGCACAGCTTAACGCAAAGACCCCTAGTGGTCCCAGAAAACCATAAGATATGTGTTAAAATCCAAGCTCCTACACAAAAAGCAAATTTTATGGTGGACGGACAAAAGATGGAGACACTATCTCCAAACGATGAGGTCATTGTGGAAGTAGCAAAAGTCAGACACACACTTGTATCGTCTGCCAACTATAGCTATTACGAACTTCTTCGTAAGAAGCTACAATTTGGAAAAAGGATTTAATATGCTTCAGCATCTTCAAGTCAAAAATTTTGCCATTATCGATTCAGTACAAATTTCATTTAAAGATGGTCTGAATATTATTAGTGGTGAAGCTGGAGCTGGAAAATCAATTTTACTACGAAGCCTTTCCCTTTTAATGGGTGGAAAGTCTACGCAAGATATGATCAGATCCGGAGCTGAGCAAGCCACCATCGAGGGTTTATTTGACATTAGTAAACGTAGCGATATCCAAGAGAAGTTATCATCATTAGGGATAGATTCTGATGAAAAAACTTTAATTGTAAAACGAATTTTTCAATCCAGCGGAAAAGGTAAGGTTTTTATAAATTCAAGTCTTTCTACTTTAAATGATTTGGTAGAAATCATTAGTCCTCTAGTAGAAATTACTAGTGACTCTGCTCCACTGATC
>JAGRAL010000252.1 GCA_020434605.1 Bdellovibrionales bacterium | reverse complement strand
TTTGCCAAGTTTCTCCTGACCAAAGAACCCACCCAGAGGTTGGAATTAAAATAGTATCTAGCTCAATCATCTTTGTATCAGCCATACACCACCCAATAAAATACAACAGAACAAAGTATATGAGTAAACAGAACCATTGAAATACATTTCATTACCGCCATCATGGTGACCTGCGGGATTTCATGAGAACTTAATTTCAAGCTCAAACCTTGCTGCGATGAAACCAAGAATATAATACAACCGCTTAGTATGTTTTTTATAAAAAACACACTGATATCTCCACTTCTTATTTGGTAAAAAATTTGATTTATGAAATAACTAAAATCCATTCCCATAAAAAGTATGGCAAAGATCGAGCCAAAAATAATGGCAAAGAGATTAAAGTAAATAGATAGAGCAAGTAAGCTTGCGACACCACCAACAAGCCTTGGAAACACAATGTAGCTATACGGATGAATGCCCATAGACCATAAAGCATCTACTTCTTTATTGAGTTTCATTGACGCCAGTTCACTCGCCACTGCAGTACCAGATCTTGCTATCAAAAGTATTGCTGGTAACAAAGTTGATACTTCTCTTAAAATAATTGTGTCAAACAAAACACCTGTTAGGTTTGAATCTCCCCAAAAATTCATTTGCAACTTCGCTTGCATCGTTACAGCCAAACTGCAAAATACAGCAAGCACAAAAACAATAGGGAGAGCTTGAAAGCCCGTAAAATAAACTTGTTCCGCTATAACTTTAAAAATGGATTTTGAACCCAGGTCTTTGTCACGCCAATAAATACGAACCGTATCTTTTAAAAAAATACTCATTTCGTAATACCCATACAGAAAGCGTAAAAATTTACGTCCTGTTAGTTCCAAAATTAAACCCATATTCATAATATAAATATCGGATTTTAGTGAGAAAACTTGGGTCGTGTTCTTTTAAATTTAGTATGCCCAAATTCGGTAAAAAAGAGATTTGATTACCTCTAGATAAAAATCCTCTAGACTTTCATCTACCGGATATGAAAAGACACTTCTTTGCATCGTTTTAATTTCACTTGGAAGCGCAGAAACAAATACTTGTTTAGCTCGTCGCATATGATTTTTTGAGGTTATCAATACTATAGACTTGCAATCTAATGCCTCAATGATTGGTGCACTTTGCTGCGCATTTCCATAAGTGGTTTTTGATCGTTTCTCTAAGACAATATCTTTTTCATCAATTTCACCGTAAAACGGCAACGCAGGAAAAATTTCTCGTAATGTAGACAGTGGGTTTACCCCAGATATGATTAACTTTTTGATGCGTCTTTGTTGCAAAAGACTCATTCCCTCTTGAATACGACCTTGTCCACCAGTTAAGACTACACCGCAGTCTGCTTCTGTGTTTTCAGTCCATGAAACGATAGCTGCTCTTTGAATTAGATGATACTCATCAAAAACAAAGTAGATAATGATTCCGACTAAAAAGGCTCCTATCCAGTAGCCATAGGACCTTCTGCTTGGTCTTTCTAGAAAGATATTCATTTTACGACAAGAACCTCAATTTCTACATCAACATTTTTTGGTAGAGTTTTTACTGCTACTGTTGATCTAGCCGGATATGGTTTTGATAAATAGGATTCATAGATAGCGTTCATCTTTTGAAAGTGCCCCATATCACTTAAGTAAATCGTTGTTTTGACAATGCTGTCCAGACTTAAATCTTGTGATGAAAGTAGCGCTTTAATATTTTCCATTACCTGTTTCGTCTGAACTTCGACATCACCTGCAACTACTTCATTTGTCTTAGGGTCAATCGGAATTTGCCCTGAACAATACAAGGTATTACCCGCCCAAATCGCTTGTGAATATGGACCAACGGCCTTAGGAGCTAAATCTGTAAATACTTCTTTTTTCATTATACACCTCAAATCGAAGAAAAATCTTTATACTCTATGAACTGATATATACCATTTCTTTCTTTAAATATAAACAGAGAACAATTTGTAACAGGATATTCATAATAAGAATCACCCATCAAATGAAAAACCAATTTATGTATGACCGCACCGTGGGTGGAAATGGCAATGCTTTTGTAATTTTGGTTCTTTAAAAACAAAATATCAAGAAATGCTTTAACCCTAGTTAAGACCTGAATCTTTGTTTCTCCGTTAGGGAAAGAAAAATCCAGAGCGTCATCTGCATTAGATTTCCACTTATCGATACTTTCTTTACCAAACCTAGCCTCTGCTTCATGCAAAATAAGACCTTCTAGCTCCCCTAAGTTTGCTTCTCTTAGTCTTTCATCTTTAATGATCGATACATTGTGGTGTTGATTTACTATCTTTGCCGTTTCATGAGCTCTGTCCAAATCAGATGTAAAAATGGCTTCTAATTTATGAGTTTTCAAATAGTCCGCTAAACGTCCAGCTTGCTTACGACCTGTCTCGTTTAAAGGAACGTTGGATTGCCCCTGAAACATTTTCTTTAGGTTCCAGTCTGTTTGCCCTTGTCTAAAAAATAATACTAATCGTTCCATACTGACATGACTCGCTTTTCTATTTTTGACCAATCCTGGTTTTTAACTTTTCCCACAGCAAACAGTGAAAGCTTACTTAGGTCGAGATACTTTTTTAAATATGCATCTATCGACTTCTTTTTAATGTTGCCAATAGATTTAATCATATGATCGATGGTTCTATATTTTCTGTCCAGCATTGCATCCATCAAGAGTGTGTTCATCCTGTTTTCAATATCATCCGAGTTTAAAACGAAATTACCCATCAACTGCTTTCTAAATGCAGTTACTTCTTTTGGACTCAAACCAGACCTCAACAAGTGCTTTAATTCTTTGATAATCATTTCTATAGCGTTTAGCGCATTTTTTGAATCCGTTGCAGTGTAAATAAGTAGTAAGCCCGAAGATTCTAAAGGCATAAACATACTGAATACACTGTAACATAGGCCTCTTTTTTCACGTAATTCTTGATATAATTTTGAAGTCATACCACCAGCAAGATAAGTATTAATGATGGATGCCTCATAAAAAATTCCATCTTTTAAATTCGAGATGGGACACCCCAACAAAATATGCACTTGCTCCGTAGATCTTCTTTGCTTTTTAACAAATGGGTGCACCGAAACCACGTCTGGACGTTTTGGTAGAAGTTGTAGATCTGGTTTTTTAGGAAATAACTTTTTTACTTCGCGCACCAAATCTTTATGTTTAATTCCACCCGTCGCTACCACAAATAAATTTTCGGGTCGGTAAAAAGTCTTGTAATACGAGAACAGGTCTTTTTGTGTAAATTGTAAAAGTGATTTCTC
The DNA here is from genome assembly GCA_020434605.1 of Bdellovibrionales bacterium. Classification (GTDB taxonomy): domain Bacteria; phylum Bdellovibrionota; class Bdellovibrionia; order Bdellovibrionales; family UBA840; genus JAGRAL01. The sequence goes on along the minus strand of JAGRAL010000252.1, from coordinate 9,093 downwards.
AGTACCTAAAATCGGCAGGCCTACAGATTGTTTTCCATAGAGTTTCTCATAAAATACATCAAAAATATAATCTTCTGGATTATCATTGGTCATCGCTATCTCTTGCATGACGACCGCTTTTTCTCTGTCAATTTCTGAAGGTTGAAATTTCGCCGATTGCACCAGCTCAGCTAATACTTTAAGTCCTGTCTTATAGTCTTGTTTTAAAAGGGTTACATGAAAGCAAGTCAGCTCTCTTGCCGTATAGGCATTGATGTCTCCCCCTAAGTTTTCAATTTTATGACTTATATCAAAAGCATTGTATGACTTGGTACCTTTAAATACCATGTGCTCAATAAAGTGGGATATCCCGTTAATATCAAGACTTTCATCTGTCACACCAACTCGTATACCAATCCCTAAGCATACAGCATGCGAGTTCTTATCCATTTCGGTAATCACTTGCATGCCGTTATCTAAACGACTTTGCTGGTACTTTTGCATACTTTACTGTTGCGGTGGATCTAAAAGAGCTTTTCTAGAAAGCTTAATACGACCACTACGATCTATATCAAGTACTTTCACATCAATTACATCACCCTCTTTAAGGATGTCAGTAACAGCACGAACACGTTCGTGAGCAAGCTCTGATATATGTAGTAAACCGCTTGTATTTGGCAAGATATCTACGAATGCACCAAAATCAGTGATTTTCGCAACTTTACCAGAATAGACTTTTCCAAGCTCTGCTTCGGCAGTGATGTCGTTTACCATTTTAATAGCTGCCTGTCTTGCTTTTGCATCTGTAGATGCAATCTCGACAGTACCATCATCTTGGATATTAATTTTAACACCAGTAGCTTCTACAATACCTTTAATTACTTTTCCGCCCGGTCCAATCACTTCACGAATTTTATCTGGGTGGATTTTTAGAACTTCAATCCTTGGCGCGTACTCAGAAATTTGACCACGAGCAGTTGTAATTGTTTTTTCCATTTCAGTAAGGATATGAAGTCTACCTTCATGAGCTTGTTTTAAAGCTTGTTCCATAACTTCAAAAGAAACAGAGTCAATTTTTAAATCCATTTGTAAAGCAGTGATACCGCTCTTACCACCAGCAACTTTAAAGTCCATATCCCCTAAGTGATCTTCGTCACCAAGGATATCAGTAAGAACGGCAATCTTATCACCTTCTTTAATTAATCCCATAGCAACACCGGCTACGTTTTCTTTTATAGGAACACCAGCATCTAGTAGTGCTAATGTACCTGAACATACTGTACCCATCGAGCTAGAACCATTAGATTCAAGCACTTCACTAACAACACGAACAGCGTATGGGAATGCTTTTGCATCAGGAATAATTGCTTTAATTGCTCTCTCAGCCAAGTTACCGTGACCGATTTCTCGACGAGGCCGTCCACCCATTCTACCTGTTTCGCCAACACTGTATGGAGGGAAGTTATAGTGTAGTAAAAAGCGTTTCTTAGAAACTCCAGAGATATTATCAATGGTTTGTTCATCGTCAGTTGTACCTAAAGTTACTGCACCAAGAACTTGTGTTTCACCACGAGTAAATAGGCCATAACCATGGGCACGAGGTAAAACACCAACTTCTGTCCAAATAGGACGAACTGTCACTGTATTACGACCATCGATACGAACTTTATCATTTAAAATCATATCTCTAGCTACACGGTATTTAATGTCTTCAATTAAATATTTTAAATCTTTTTCTTTTTGCTTTAACTCATCATCCACAAGACCAGCAAGCAAAGTTTCTTTTGCTTCTTTTGCCGCCTGATTAAAGCCTTCGTATCTTGCCATTTTTTCTTGATTGCGCATTGCTGCTTCAATCTTAGGGCGAACGAATTCAATCACTGAATTTTTAAAGCTGGAATCAATTTCTGCTTTAGTAAACTCACGCTTTGTTTTTCCAACTTTAGAGCGTAAATCATTCTGCGCTTGTAAAAGAGGTTGAAGAGATTGGTGACCAAACTTAAGAGCGCTTAGTACATCAGCTTCAGAAATAAACTTCGACTCACCTTCAACCATCAGAATACCATCTTTTGTACCTGATACAGTGATTTGCATATCTGACTCAAGAAGTTGAGTAGGAGTCGCACACGCAACAAACTGGCCATTGATTCTAGCCACTTCTACAGATGCGATAGGACCATTAAATGGTATATCACTGATATGTGCAGCAGCAGAAGCACCAAGGGTTGCTAATATATCTAATGGAAATGTGTTGTCTGAACTTAATGTTGTAACAACAATTTGTGTATCGCGGTCATAACCCTCTGGAAATGTTGGGCGCATAGGTCTATCGACAAGCCTTGCTCCAAGGATGGAATCGTTAGAAGGTCTTCCTTCACGCTTTAAAAAACCACCGGGAAATCTGCCGGCAGCATAATATCTTTCTTGAAACTCAACGGTAAGAGGTAAAAAGTCAAAACCAGTACCTTCTTTTTTAGAACAAATTGTTACTAAAACCTTATTATCACCACACGAAACAACAACAGATCCATCTGCTTGCTTAGCTAATTTTCCTGTTTGTATGGTAACTTCGCGCTCACCAACTTTTGCGCGCACTTCTGTAGGATTCATTATTACTCCTTTAGTATATGAAACAAAAAAGCCTAGCGTGTGGCTAGGCTACTGAATTACTTTCTGATATTTAAGTCAGATACGACTTTTTGGTAGCGATCTAGGTTTGTTTTCTTTAAGTACCCTAGTAAGCTTCTTCTTTTACTTACAAGTAACAAAAGACCACGACGAGAGTGATTGTCTTTTTTGTGTACTGCAAAGTGATCATTTAATTCATTGATTCTTTGTGTAAGTAGCGCAATTTGAACTTCAGGGCTACCTGTGTCCATAGTACCCGTTGCGAATTTTTTAATAAGTTTTGCCTTTGCTTCTTTTGTAACAGCCATAATAGCCTCCTAAAAAAATATTTACCCCATAGTTTACGTTTCGGCATTCGTAAATAAGAGTGAGTTATAGATATCGATTATAACGTTAAACGTCAAGCCCGAAAGACTCGTAATAACTTATAGTTAGAATGGGGTTCTGCCTCAATAATAGCTAAGAGTTTTTTATCTTTAGACTCTATTCGAAAACGAAGCTTATCGACGTCGCTATAGTACTGGTTAACGACCTTTAAGCGCGCTTTAAGACTCTGGCTCACCTGACCATTTGTAATTAAATGCTTATCAAGCCCCGAAACCTCTAATTTTGGCCACGAATCTAGACATCTCTCAAGTGGAATATACGACGTCCCCAGGTCTGCTAAGTCGGTCAAAGCAGTAGATTGGTCAATTTTATAGGGAGCTGAATAGATACGACGTAAACCTGACAAACAGGCTCCAACCCCTAAACTCTTACCTAATTCATCTGCCCAGGATCTAATAAACGAACCTTTTGAGCAATGTAGGGAGACTTTAAGGTACGGAAAATCGTAAGATAGGATTTTTACAGAGTAAAATGTCATCTGCTTTTTAGGAATTTCGGCAAGACTTTTATCTTCTCTAGCCAATTCATAGAGCTTTTTACCACCCACTTTTTTTGCCGAATACATCGGAATATCCCATTCAAAGCTTCCCTCAAGCTGAGATGCTTTTTCGGCTACAGTATCAAAAGGCACAAATTGAGTGTTCGTCGATAACACATTGCCTGTGATATCTAAGGTATCTGTGGTTTTCCCAAGTTCGATTTCACATTCATAGGCTTTATCACCTTCTAACAAGTAATTAGAAAGCTTTGTAGCTTCTCCCAAAAGAATTACCATAAGGCCCGTAGCTAATGGGTCTAAGGTGCCGGCATGTCCAACGTATTTTGTTTGAAAATGCTTTCTTACCTTATGAACTACATCATGACTTGTTATATCTGATGGCTTATCTACCAGCAAAACACCATTTAACTCTGACATAAATCATCATCCGTTAATGTGTTAACATCGAAACCAAGTTCTTTTAGTTTTTCTAAAAGCTTAAAATTTTCTTGCAAGCTGGTGTCTAAATAAAAAGAGAACTTAGGAGTAAATTTGATTTTTAAACTTTTACCGACATGCTTTTGTAAATCGGGACGAGCATCCTCGATTGAGGCCATTACTTTTTTTAAAGCTTCTGCATCATCCGCCGGATGAAAATAAGAAATAAATACCTTAGCATATTTAAAGTCACTACTCGCGCGTACACGAGTAACGCTAACGATACCACCGTATTTAAAAGGCAGCGACGTGTTTAAGTACTGCCCCACTAAAGACTGTAGTTCTTTTTCTATTCGGTTGGTACGAGCACTGCCATTTGACACTATTCTAACTCCGCTTCAACCTCTATGCGTTTAAAGCTTTCAATTACATCGCCCACTTTAATATCGTTAAAGTTAGCAATTGTAATACCGCACTCATAGCCTTCTGCTACTTCTTTTACAGTATCTTTAAATCTGCGTAGTCCACCTAAGTCGCCTTCGTAGATTTGTTTGCCGTCACGGCTTAATCTTACAAAGTCATCTCTATGAATCTTTCCAGCAGTCACGAAGCTTCCGGCAACTGTACCAGCATTAGGGATTTTAAATATTTCTCTAACCTCAGCACGCCCTTGAAACTCTTCAACTACCTTAGGAGCAAGCATTCCCTTCATTGCTAATTTAATATCATCAGCTAGTTCATAGATAATACTGTATGTTTTAATCTGCACACCTTCACGTTTTGCAGCAATCGTCGCTCCACCATCAGGACGAACATTAAATCCTACTAGTACTGCACTAGCAGAACTTGCTAGCATCACATCAGATTCTGTAACACCACCAACGGCTGCGTGAATCACTTTTACTTTAACTTTTGATGTAGCTACTTTTTCAAAAAGTGACTTAATAGCTTCTATGCTACCTGCCACATCAGACTTAAGAACAACTGGCAGTTCTTGCACTTCACCTTGTTGCACTTTAGAAAATAGCTCTTCAAGCGACATTTTTGAATTTGGCGTAACGTTTTCGGCTTTCTTCTTTTCACCGATTCTAAGTTTGGCAATTTCCTGCGCAGATTTATCATCTTTAGTTACATCAAATCTGTCACCTGCTTCAGGAGTAATATCTAAACCTAAAACCTCTACAGGAACACCTGGGCCAGCTTCTTTAATTTGCTCACCCTTGTAATTACTTAGTGCCTTTACTCTACCGACTGCACAGCCAGCCACTATTTCGTCGCCTCGTCTTAGAGTACCTTCTTTTACAAGAAGTGTACAAACAACACCACGACCCTTTTCAACTTTACTTTCAATAACTAAACCTTTTGCGCTACGCTCTGGGTTTGCTTTTAGTTCTAAAATTTCTGCTTGCAAATGAATTGCTTCAAGAAGTTCTTTAATACCAGTTTTCTTAACTGCAGAAGTACCGATAAACATCGTCGTACCTCCCCACTCTTCTGATACTAATTCGAACTCCATAACTTGTTGTTTAATTTTATCAGCATTAGCTCCAGGTCTATCCATTTTGTTCATTGCAATGATTAGTGGAACTCCAGCTGCTTTTGCGTGATTGATAGCTTCTGCCGTCTGTGGCATCACACCGTCATCCGCAGCAATTACGATAACTGCAATGTCAGTAGCATTTGCTCCGCGAGCACGCATCGCTGTAAACGCTTCGTGGCCCGGAGTATCTAAGAATGTTACAAATCTTCCATCTGCTAATTTCACACTGTACGCACCAATGTGCTGAGTAATACCACCAGCTTCCCCTGAAGCTACGTCTGCACTTCGAATAGCATCTAAAAGTGAAGTTTTACCATGATCAACGTGACCCATTACAGTAACAACAGGAGCTCGTGGTTGTGGTTCTGCCTCTAGGTTTCCAAAAGCAGCAGCATCAGCCAATTCATCTGGAGTTCTTTCTACGTTCACTGCTTCGTATTCAAACTCTGGTGCAATCAATGCAATTGTATCAAAATCAAGAGTGTCCGTTGCTTTTACCGTTACCCCTTGCTTCATCAAAGTTGAAATCAATTGGCCCGGTTTAATTTTTAATTGTTGAGCCACGTCTGCAACACCAGTAGCACCAAATATTTTTATTACGCGCTTAGAAGCTTTTGCTTTAGTAATTTCTGTTTTCTTTGCTGGGCCAACCTGTACTTTCTTTTTCTTAGGTTGAAATATAATTTCTCGTTTACGAAAATCCGTGCGGATAAATGCTTCTTGTTCACCCTCTGGTACAGCTCTTGGACCTTCTTCGGCGCTCGGTTGTTTTGTCGCTAAACGTTTTCTACCCTTGTCCTTTTTGTTGTCCATGCCCATTGATGCATCAATGTCATCAATCATGGCTTGTCGCATACCCATACCGCCACCACTCGACGGAGCATTGTTTGTTCTGGTATTTAAACCCGCACCAATTGGTCTTGCGCGGTCTGGAGAATAGCCACCACGATTAGGAGTGTATCCACCCGATCCAGATGATCTATCTTGCGGTTTTTGATAACGATTTTTTGCAAAAGAATCTACTTTGCTTAAATCCATTCGCCCAATGATGTTTTTAGGACGAGTGTCTTTTGCAGCCGCTTCAGGTTGGTTTTCTTCAGTCGCCGCAGGAGCTTCTTGTTGCGGTTCAGCACTAGCTACTTCTACAGGAGCCTCTTGTTCAACATCGGTTGTTTTTCGACGTACAACTTTCTTTTGAGCAGGAGCTTCTTCAGATGCTGCTTGTTTTGCAGCAGCAGCTTCTTCTTCTGCCGCTGCAGCCGCTGCAGCTTCAGCTACTTCAGATGCTTTTCTAGTTCTTACAACTTTCTTTGCACCCTTACCTGCAGCCTTTTTTCGAACCGCTTTTTTCTTTGCCGTTTTTTTCTTTGGCCCAGACTCACCTTCTTCTTCAGCCATTCTTTGCTTAATTTGCTCGATGGTCTCCGCATCCAAAGTCGCCATATGACTTTTTACCGCGATATCCCACTTTCGTAGTTTATCCATCAGAGCTAATGTCTCGATGCCAACTTCTTTTGCAAACTCAAACACACGTAGTTCTTGCACAGCGTCTCCTATAGACTATTCGTTATCCATACTTTCTTCATTGTTTAGTTGAGCCAAGCCTTCTTTTAATCTGGCTTCTGCATCATCTTTTACGCTACCTTTTTTCGCTTTAGTAGCCTCAATGTTAGGTTTAGGAACTTCAACACCTTCTGCAGAATACTTGTCTTGTACAGCTTGTGCTGCTTGGATAAATTGTTCTGCTTTTTTCTCATCAAAACCTGGCAAATCAGATAGCTCATCAATTGCTGCATCTGCTACTGCCACAAAACTATCAAAACCACTTTGGAATAAACCTTGCGCTAATGTATCAGTCATTCCTGGAATTAACATAAGGTTAAATACTGCTTCAGCGGCTTTTGTCGCAGCTTGAGCTTCTGATACGATATCTAATTTCCATGAAGTTAATTTAGCCGCTAGTCTAACGTTTTGACCTTTTTTACCAATCGCTAAACTTAATTGATTATCAGCTACTACTACTTCCATTTCTTTACTTACTTCATTTAAGAAAATCTTAGAAATTTCAGCAGGCGCTAAAGCATTTACTGCAAATCTTGTAATATCTGGATCATAAACTACGATATCAATTTTTTCACCACGTAGCTCTTGCACGATATTTTGTACACGAGATCCCTTCATACCAACACAAGCACCAACTGGGTCTACCGCTGGGTCATTAGATCTAACCGCAATTTTAGCTCTTGCTCCTGGCTCACGAGCGGCTGCAATAATCTCAACTGTACCATCATAAATTTCTGGTACTTCCATTTCAAATAGCTTTGCTAAATACAAATGTGAAGCTCTCGACATAATGATCTGAGGACCACGATTTGTTTGGCGAACCTCTAGTAGGTAACCCTGAATACGATCACCTGGCTTATATGTCTCCCCAGGAATTTGTTCTTTGTACGGCAGAATAGCTTCTGTCTTTCCAAGATCAACAACGATAGAACCTTTTTCAACTCTGCGGGCGATACCGGATGCAATTTCACCTTCACGCTCTTGAAATTCTTGATAAATAATATCGCGTTCAGCATCTCTTACTTTTTGAATTACGATTTGCTTTGCTGTTTGTGCAGCAATACGCCCAAGGTCTTTAGTGTCTAGCTCAATACCAATCGAGTCACCAACCACTGCATCTGGATCTAAAACTTTTGCTTCAGAATATTTTATTTCGATAAGGTCATCGATAAAATCTACGTCTTCAACAACTTCTTTAAACTCGATCAACTCTACTTCACCAGATTCATCATTAAAGTTAGCTTCGATTTCGCGATATGTACCATACTTTTTACGAGCTGCTACAAGCATACCCTGCACTACCGCATCAATTACAACTTGCTTGTTGATACCTTTATCTTTACCAACTTGCTCTATCATTTTACTCAGATCAGAAAAAAAGTTTTCTGTAGCCATGTTATTACCTCTATTATAATTCAAAAACTAAGTTTGCTTTTGTTATGTTCTTTAAAGGAATCAAAAAGTCACGCCCTTCAAGATCGATAATGACCTCGTCGTTTTTTACTTCCTTTAAAAGACACTTAAAAGTTTTAGCTTTTTCAAGTTTCTTATCAGCATCCGGAAAGTAGGCTCCTAATGACTGATATAGTTTTATTTCTATTTTTTTACCTTTTACTTTGTTAAAATGCCATTCCTGCCTTAGGACTCTCTCTACACCAGGGCTTGAGACCTCTAAATTGTAATCATTTGGAAATAAATCCAAAGGATCAAGTTCTGTAGATATTTTTTCAGAAATGGTTGCGCAATCATCCAGCTGAATACCGCCAGCTTCTTTGTCCTTATCGATGTATATACGAAGAGTCTTAGCACCTTTTAGGTATTCGATATCATACAAATCCACACCTGAACTTTCACAAGCTCTCAATGCAATTTCTTGTACCTTCTCTAATTTTACATCTGCCATCATTCAATCCAAAAAAAATGGGCCAAAATGGCCCAAAAATAAGCCCCAACTACGTTGGGGCCCTAAAGAAGTCTTTGCAAAGAAAAAAGCAACAAAAAATTTTCTATCCAAAAACTCTATCTAAGATAGCAATAAACCTGAAGATTTTCAAGATAAGAGTAGCGGCTGCCTATTTTC